>NZ_JBHVFE010000001.1:0-135436 GCF_042801945.1 Kitasatospora sp. NPDC057542 | reverse complement strand
GAACGGGCCCGCCGCTTTCGGCGTGCGCTACTTCTGCCGGACGCAGAGCCTTCCGGTGATCTGCACACGGTCGACGTCACCGGTCACCGGGTCGCGCAGGAACCGCCCGAGGTACGGCATCGCCGCGCGCGCACCGCCGTCCGAGGGCGTGCGGAAGGAGAGGTCCCTGCCGACCAGGAGCCGGACCGGCTCCGCTCCGGCGATCGAGAGCAGGAGGTCACCGCCGTCGGCCTCGACCCGGCACGACCAGTCGCCGTTCGCGTAGTCCCCCGCGCACTGCGGCGGCGCCGGCACGGACTCGACGCCGGTCGTGTCCCGAGGATGGTCGCCGACCTCCAGGCCGGTTTCACCCAGCCGCCCGAGCAGCGACTCCCACAGCCGCGCGCCGGTGCTGCCGTTGGCGGTCAGCGCCACCACGGTCCCCGTCGCCGGGTTCGCGCGCAGGTGGCTCCACGCGCCGTCGCCGGTGCCGTCGTGGCCGAACCAGCCCCCGTACCGCGACCATCCGGCACCCCAGCCGCCCGCCAGCCCGTAGGCGTCCACGGCGAGCCCCTCCGTGACGTCCTCGCGCATCGATCGCGCCGTCGCGGCGTCCAGCAGGCCCGCGCCCGGGCCGAGACCCAGGTGCGCGGCACCGAACACCGCAATGTCGCGGGCGGAGAGGCTCAGGCCGGCGGCCGGGTCCTCCAGCGGCGGTACGGACTGCTCCCGGATGGGCCGGGCCGGGGCGTCCGGCCGTACCAGATGGCCCGGGGCGATCGGCGCCGCGGCGTCGTACCCCAGCGGGCGCAGCAGCATCGCGTCCATGGCCTCCGCCCAGTCCAGCCCGGTGATCTCCTCGACCAGGCGGCCGGCGATCAGGTAGCCCGGGTTGGAGTAGGAGAAGACCGTGCCCGGCTCGTGCACGGCCAGCTCGGACGCGTGCCGGGCGAGCCACCGGGCGCGGGTGGTTCCGGGCGGCAGCTCAGCGGTGTTGGCCGCCAGGCCCGCGGTGTGGCTGAGCGCCTGTCGCAGCGTGAACTCCGGGCCCGCGCGCAGCTCGCCCAACTGCTCCGCCAGGGACTCGTCCAGGTCCACGTCGCCGTCGGCGACCAGCAGGGCCGCGAGCGTCGCGGTGAACGCCTTGGTGAGCGATCCGAGCGGGAACGCCGTCGCGACCGTCACCGGCCGTCCCGACCCGGCCTCCTCCTCACCGGTCTCCGCCGTGAGGAGGTGGCCGTCGCGCCAGATCGCCAGCTGCGCGCCGGGCACGCCGTGCCGGAGCGCGAGCTCCGTGAGCAACTCGTTCATCGGGCATCCTCCGTTCCGAGGGCCGGGTCGCACAGGCGGGCGATCGAGCGCAGGGCCGCCACCAGTTCGGAGCCGACCCGCTCGATCGTCCCGGGCTCGTGCAGGTTGACGGAGTAGTAGAGGTCGAAGCCGAGCCGGCCGCCCTCGACCGCGCCGACCACCTCCAGCGCCTGCTCGACCAGCTCGCGGTCGTCCTGCTCCTGGCCGATCTCCTCGTGGAAGGCGTGGAACAGCGAGCGGTCGGCCGTCCGGGTGATCTCCTCGGTCTGGCTGTGGTAGTTGAACGACACCGCGGGGGGCGCGTGCTCCCCCGACGGCGTGCCGTGCCCGGCGAGGTGGCGCAGCGCGCCGTAGCCGATGCCGTTGCCGGGGACGGCGCGCAGGCAGCGGCGCACCGACCGCACGACGGCGGGCCAGTCGGCCTCGTCGCCGGTCCGTCCGGGCACCTCCAGCGCGACGGGGTACGAGCTGGTGAACCACCCGACGGTGCGGGAGAGGTCGATGTCGTCGAAGATCTCCTCGCGTCCGTGGCCCTCCATCTCGATCACCAGTCGGTCGTCGCCGGACCAGCGGCACATCGTCCAGGCCAGCGCGGAGAGCAGCACGTCGCTGACCCGGGCGCGGAACTTGCCCGGTGCCACGTGCAGCAGCGCCGCGGTCTCGTCCTGCTCCAGCCGCACCGGCATGATCCGCCGCGACGACACCACGTTCGGTCCGGGGCCGTCGGTCGGCAGCGGCGCCGCCTCGGGCACCGCGTCCCAGTGCGCGGCCTGGTCGGCGAAGCCGCCGTCCGCCGCGTGCGCCGCGAAGCGGGTGGCCCACTGCCGGAACGAGGAGGTCTTGGCTCCGAGGTCGATCGGCTCGCCGTCGAGCGCCTGCCGGTAGGCGAGGTCCAGGTCGTGGTTGATGACCCGCCACGACACGGCGTCGATCACGAGGTGGTGCACGGTCAGGTGCAGGTGCGCCCGCCGGTCCGCGCCGAGGTCGAACAGGACCGCCCGCAGCAACGGCCCTTCGGTCAGGTCGAAGCTCGTGTCGGCCACCGCGGCGAGCCGGTCCATGGCCGGGAGCAGCTCCTCGTCGGGCAGCCCCGAGAGGTCGTGGCGCTCGAACAGCTCGCCGGTCTCGGCCGCGAGGTTCCACTGCGACCAGTGGCCCTGCTCGTCGAGTTCGTACCGCATCCGCAGCGCGTCGTGGTGCGCGACGACCGCCTCGATCGCGGCGCGCAGCGCCGCCTCGTGGACGTCCGCCGCGAGCTCGACGTGGATCGACTGGACGAGGTGCTGCGGGGCGGCCGTGTTGCGCGCGAAGAACGCGTGCTGGATCGGGGTGAGCGGCACCTCGCCGGCCTCGGCCTCCTGGGTGGCCTCGACCTGGCGGTCCTGGCCGGCGGCGGCGACGAGCTGTTCGACGGTCGGGTGGCGGAACAGGTCGCTGGAGGAGACCTGCAGTCCCGCCCGGCGGCTCTTGAACACGACCTGGATGCTGAGGATCGAGTCGCCGCCGAGGTCGAAGAAGTCGTCGGTGACCCCGACCCGCTCCACGCCGAGCGTCTCGGCCCAGATCGCGGCCATCGTGCGCTCGTCGGAGGTGCGGGGCTCCACCGTGGCCCGGCCGGCCGCAGTGGTCGTGGGCTCCGGCAGGGCGCGCCGGTCGACCTTGCCGTGCGCGGTGAGCGGCATCTGCTCCAGCCGGACGATCGCGGCCGGGACCATGTACTCGGGCAGGCTGGCGGCGAGGTACGCGGTCAGTTCGGCCGGGTCCTGCTCGGAGATCACGTACCCGACGAGACGCCGGCGGCCCGGCTGGTCCTCGCGGACGACGACGGTCGCCCTCGCCACGTCCGGGTGGCGGGTCAGCGCCTGCTCGATCTCGCCGAGCTCGATGCGGTAGCCGCGCAGCTTCACCTGGTCGTCGGTACGGCCGACGAACTCCAGCGTGCCGTCGGGCCGCCAGCGCATCAGGTCGCCGGTGCGGTACATCCGGGAACCGGGCGCCCCGAAGGGGTCCGCCAGGAAGCGTTCGGCGGTCAGCCCGGGGCGGCCCCGGTAGCCGCGGCACACGCCGTCCCCGGCGAGGTACGCCTCCCCGGCCACGCCCACCGGCACCGGCTGCAGGTCCCGGTCGAGCAGGTAGACCCGGGCGTCCGCGGTCGGCCGGCCGACCGGGACGGTCCCTCCGTACTGCCCGTCGCGCTCGACCGGGAAGCAGGTCGAGGTCACCGAGCACTCGGTGGGCCCGTACTCGTTGACGATCCGCAGGTCGGGCAGCCGGTCGAGGACGCGGGCGCAGTGCGGTGCGGACAGCGCCTCACCGCCGACCACGACCGTGCGCACCCCGGCGAGGATTCCCGGGTCGGTGTCGGCGACGGCGTGGAAGAAGCCCGCCGCGAACGAGATGGCCTCCACCTCGTTGTCGCGCAGGAACTTGTCGAGCTCGTCGACCGAGCGGAAGTCGCCGGGCCGCACGGCCAGGCACGCGCCGCTCAGCAGCGCCTGCCACAGCTCGTTCTGCGCGGCGTCGAACGAGATCGAGTGGTGCTGGGCGATCGTCGTGGCGTCGCCGAAGGTGTGCTCGCCCGCGGCGCGCACCAGACGGACGAGGCCGCGGTGGGTGACCATGCTGGCCTTGGGCGCGCCGGTCGAGCCCGAGGTGTAGACGAGCACGGCGAGGTTGTCCGGGACGGTGCGCGAGGGCAGCGGCGCGACGACGGGCTCCGGCCGCAGCTCGTCGACCAGCAGGATCTCGGCGTCGGTCGGCGGCAGGCCGGGCGCGAGCGCGGCGCTGGTCAGCATCACCGGCACGCCCGAGTCGCGGAAGAGGTAGGTGAGACGCTCGGACGGGTACCCGGGGTCGAGCGGCACGTACGCACCGCCCGCCTTGAGGACGCCGAGCATGGCGGTGATCATCTCGGCGCCACCCGGCAGGCAGATGCCCACCGGCACCTCCGGACCGACGCCCCGGCCGACGAGATCGTGGGCGAGCCGGTCGGAGCAGGCGTCCAGCTCGGCGTAGGTGAGCCGGGTGTCGCTGGCGACGACCGCGAGCCGGTCGGGGTGCTCGCGCGCGACCTCCGTGAAGAGCTCGTGCAGGCACCGTTCGGGGTAGCCGGACAGGGTTCCGTTGAACTCCTCGATCAGCCGGTCGAGTTCGGCGCCGCGGACCATCGGCAGGTCCCGCAGGGTGGTGCTGCCGGGTGCCGCCACCATCGCGTCGAGCATGCCGAGCAGGTGATCGGCGAAGCGGCCCGCGGTGGCGTCGTCGAACAGCCGCGGGTCGTAGCCGAGCCGCATGTGGAGTCCGTCCACCAGGTGTGCCACGCAGGTGAGCGGGAAGTTCGACGTCTCCAGGCCCGCCAACGACCGGACCCCCAGGCCGTGGCGCTCGGCGGCGTTCTCGTCGTACGGGAAGTTCTCGAAGACCACGCAGCTGTCGAAGAGGTCGGTGCCCGCCGGGATCGCGGCCCAGTTCCGGACCTGGGCGAGCGAGACGTACTCGAACTGGCGGCCGTCGACCTGCTGCTCCTGGATCTCGCGCAGCCAGGTGCGCAGGTCGCTGTCGGGCGAGACGGTCAGCCGGGCGGGCAGCGTGTTGATGAACAGGCCGACCATCTCGTCCGAGCCCGGCAGGTCGGCGGGCCGGCCGCCCACCGTGGTGCCGAAGCAGACCTGCCGGTCGCCGCTGTACCGGGACAGCAGCAGGGCCCAGGCGCCCTGGATCAGGGTGTTGACGGTGACCCGGGCCTCCCGGGCGAAGCTCTCCAGCCGCCCGGTCTCCTCCGCCGTGAGCACGAGGTCGAGGTGGCCGGTGTCGCGGGACTGGTGCGAGCGCAGCGGCGGCCGGTCGTACGGCAGCACGGTGGGTGCGGAGAACCCGGCGAGCAGGCCGGTCCAGTACGTCTGCGCCGCGGCGGTGTCCTGCTCGCCGAGCCAGCGCACGTACTCGCGGAACGGGCGGCGCGGGCGCGGCGGGTCGACCTCGCGTCCGCTGAGCGCGGCGTGCTCCACGAAGACCTCGTTGAGCACGTCGGCGAAGCTCCAGCCGTCGAGGAGCAGGTGGTGCGACGAGCAGCGCAGGTGAACGCTGGACGCGGAGAGCCGGGCCAGGTGCAGTCGCAGCAGCGGCGGCCGCGACAGGTCGAGCGGCTCGCCCGGGGCCTCGGCCAGCAGGCGGATGCGCTCCTGCTGCTGTGCCTCGGTCAGCTCCGACCAGTCCTCGATGACGACGGGCACGCGCACGTCCCGGTGGACCACCTGCAGGGGGCGTCCGCCCTCGGCGTCGGCGATCGCGGTACGCAGCACGGGCGTGCGGTCGACGACCCGCTGCCACGCCTCGGCCAGCACGGCGGGGTCGGTGACCCCGTCGAGGACCAGCCCGAGGTGGGTGAAGTAGATGTCGTCCTCGTGCGCGTCGAGCGAGTGGAACAGCAGGCCGCTCTGCATCGGCGTGAGCGGGTAGACGTCCTCGACCGCGCGGCCGTCCCCGGCGATCCGGTCGACGCCGGCCTGGTCGAGCCCGGCGAGCGGGAAGTCGGACGGGGTGCAGCCGCCGGCCTGGGCGCAGTGCGCCACGATGTCGGCGAGCGCGGCGGTGAACCGCGCCGCGAGGCCGGCGATCGTCGCCTCGTCGTGCAGCGCGGCCGAGTACTCCCAGGAGAACTCGATCCGGCCGTCACGGACCATCCCGGTGACCTCCAGGCGGTTCGGACGGGCCAGGTCGGCACTGCGGTCCGGTACCGGGCTGGGCTGCCAGCCGCGCAGCAGGCCGTCGCCGGTGGCCACGTCGAAGTGGCCGTGGTAGTTGAAGCCGACCTGGCAGCGGCCGCCGCCCAGCCCGGCGCCCTCGGTCAGGTAGCGCAGGGCGCCGTACCCGATGCCGGCCTCGGGGACCGCGCGCAGGGTCTCCTTGACGGCCTTGAGCCGGGTGCCCCAGTCCTCGCCCGGCACGGGCAGCACGACCGGGAAGAGCGTGGTGAACCAGCCCGCCGTGCGGGACAGGTCGACGTCGTCGAAGAGGTTCTCGCGGCCGTGGCCCTCCAGTTCGACCGCGACGGCCTCGCCGCCGGACCAGTCGGCCAGCACCGCCGCGAGCGCGGTCAGCAGCACGTCGTTGATCTGGGTGCGGTACGCCGCCGGCACGTCCCGCAGCAGCGCGCGGGTCAGCTCGGCGTCGAGACTGGCCTCGACCGTACGGGCGTGCGCGAGCGTGTCCGGTGCCGTGCGGTCGACCGGCAGCGGCGGGCATGCGGCGGACGCGGCCTCGACGGCCTGCCAGTACGGTCGCTCGCCGTCGAAGCGGCCGGATCCGGCCGCCTCGGTCAGCCGCATCGACCATTCCCGGAAGCCGGTGGACTTCTCCGGCAGGCCGGCTCGCAGACCCTGCACCGCCTGCTCGTAGGCGAGTTCCAGGTCGGAGAGCAGCACGCGCCAGGTGACCCCGTCGACGACGAGGTGGTGCACCGTGACGAACAGCCGGTCGGGCTCGGGTGCACCGGAGAAGTGCACCGCGCCGAGCAGGGGGCCGGCGTCGAGCCGGAAGCCCGCCTGGGCCGCCGTGACCGCCTCGTGGACCGCCCGCTCGCGGGCCTGGGCGTCGAGGCCGGACAGGTCGACCGTGCGGAACGGCTCGCCCGTCTCGGCGACCGCGCAGTGCTGCCGCCAGGCGCCGTCGGTGCGCACGGCGCGCAGCCGCAGCGCGTCGTGGTGGTCGAGCAGCGCCGTCACCGCCGTGCGCAGGGCGGCCGGGTCGGTGCCGGGCGCGAGCTCGACGAACATCGACTGGTTGAAGTGGACGGCGCCCTCGGGGTACTGCTCGAAGAACCAGTGCTGCACCGGGGTGAGCGGCACGTCCCCGACCGCGGTGGCGGCCGCCTGCGGCGCCGGCTGGTCCGCGGCCCGGACGACGGCGGCCAGGTCGGCGACGGTCTGGTGCAGGAAGATCTGCTTGGCGGTCAGGCGCAGGCCGGCCCGCCGTGCCTTCGACACGACCTGCAGTCCGACGATCGAGTCGCCGCCGAGCTCGAAGAAGTTGTCGCTGACCCCGACCGAGCCGGGCTGGAGGCCCAGCACCTCGGCCCAGATCGCGGCGAGCGCGGCCTCGGTGTCGTTGCGCGGCGGTACGTGGTTCCCGGCGGCGTGGTCGGTGGTCGCCGGCGCCGGCAGCGCCTTGCGGTCGAGCGTGCCGCTCGGCGTCATCGGCAGCTCGTCGAGGACGACGAGTGCGGAGGGTACGGCCGGGTCGGGCACGATCCCGGCGAGGAACGCGCGCAGCTCGGTGAGGGTGGGCGCGGTACCGTCCGCGACCAGGTAGCCGACGAGCCGGTCACGGCCGCCCGTGTCGGGTCGCACCGCGGCGGCCGCGGCCGCGATGCCGGGGTGGCGCAGCAGGGCGGCCTCGACCTCGCCGAGCTCCACCCGGAAGCCGCGGACCTTGACCTGGTCGTCCGCACGGCCGAGGTACTCCAGGTTGCCGTCGGGCCGCCATCGCCCGACGTCGCCGGTGCGGTAGAGCCGTCCGTCGGTGAACGGGTCGTCGATGAAGCGCTGCGCGGTGAGCTCGGGCCGGTTCCAGTACCCCTGTGCCACCCCGTCACCGCCGATGCAGATCTCGCCGGGCACGCCGACGGGAACGGGACGCAGCAGGGCGTCGAGCACGTACGTGCGGGTGTTGCCCAGCGGCCGGCCGATCGGCACGACCGCCGTGTCGCCCAGCGCGTCGGGCCGCAGCCGGTACGTCGTGGAGTCCACGGTGGTCTCCGTGGCGCCGTAGTTGTTCGTGACGACGGCGTCGGACGGGAGCAGCTCCAGGGTCGCGGCCGCGTCGCCGGCCAGCCACGCTTCCGAACCGACCGCGAGGACGCGCAGCGAGTCCGCCCGGTGGCCGGCCCAGGACAGTTCCTGGGCGACCGCCTTGGCCAGCGACGGGGTGGTCACCAGCAGCTGCGGGCGGACCTCGGTGATCAGCGCGGCCAGTGCGGGCGGGTCGGTGATCACCTCTGCCGGGCAGATCACCATCTCGCCGCCGTACATCGCGGACATCAGGAAGTCACCGAGGAACAGGTCCACGGCGAGGCTGGACACCGACAGGCTGCGGCCCCGCAGTCCGGTCAGGTCGTAGCGGGCGTCCCAGGCGCGCATCATGTGTTCGGCGTTGCGGTGGCTGACCATCACGCCCTTGGGGCGGCCGGTCGAGCCGGAGGTGTAGACGACGTACGCGAGGTCGTCCGGCCCGACGGCCGTGGTGGGCGCCGTGGCGGGGTGGCGGGCGATCGCGTCCTGGTCGGTGTCGAGGCGGATCGTGGTCCAGGGGCCTTCGCCCACCGCCGCCGAGTCGGTGATCAGCACCGGGGCGGCGGCGTCACCGAGCATCATGGCCAGCCGCTGCGCGGGGTGCTCGGGGTCGAGCGGCACGAACGCGCCACCGGCCTTGAGGACGGCCAGCAGCGCGACCATCGCGTCCACGCCGCGGTCGAGGCAGACGCCGGTCAGCACGCCCGGGCGGACGCCGGCCGCGACCAGGTGGTGCGCGAGCCGGTTGGCCCGCGCGTCCAGCTCGGCGAAGGTGAGCCGCTCGCTGCTGTCGCTCACCGCGACGGAGTCGGGCGTCCGGGCCGCCTGCTCGTCGAAGATCCGGTGCAGGGTCCGGGCGTCCGGTACCGCGATGGCCGGTCCCTGCCAGTCGGCGGTGAGCGTGTGCAGCTCGTCGGCCGGCAGCATGGACAGGCCGGCGAGCGGCACCTCGGGCTCGTCGGTCACCGCGCGCAGCAGGGTGACGAGGTGGCCGCCGAGCCGCTCGACGGTCGCCCGGTCGAACAGGTCGGTGCTGTACTCCAGGTAGCAGACGAGCGAGGAGGCGTCCTCGTAGAAGTCGAGCGTGAGGTCCAGCTTCGCGACGTCGACCGGCGGTTGGATCTCGGTGACGTCCAGCCCCTGGAAGGCCGGCAGCGTGTCGGCCAGGTTCTGCAGGTTGACCATCACCTGCACCAGCGGCGGCCGGGACGGGTCCCGGTCGGGCCGCAGCGTGTCGACGAGCCGCTGGAAGGGGACCTCGTCGTGGGCGAAGGCGTCGAGCAGGCCGGTGCGCACCCGGCCGAGCAGCTCCGTGAACGACAGCGACTCCTCCACCTGGGAACGCAGCACCACGGTGTTGATGAAGGTGCCGATCAGGTTCTCCAGCTCGGGCCGCTGCCGGCCCAGGGTGACCGTGCCGACCGCCACGTCGGGCTCGTCGCAGTACCGGGCCAGCAGCACCTTCGTGACCGTGACCAGGGCCATGAACAGCGTCGCGTCACGCCCACGGCTCAGCTCCCGCAGGCGGTTCAGCACGTCGGCGGGGATCTCCACCGGCAGGGTCGCGCCCGCGGGCGTACGGACGGGCGGCCTCGGCCGGTCGGTGGGCAGGTCGGCCGTGCGCATGCCCGCGAGCCGGTCGCGCCAGTAGCCGAGCTGCTCGTCGAGCGTGGCGGACCGCTCGCGCTCCCAGACGGCGAAGTCGGCGTACTGCACGGGCAGGGGCGACAGGGACGCCGCCACGCCGCCGACCGCCTCGTCGTAGGCGGCGGCCAGCTCGCCGAGCAGCCGCCCGGTCGACCAGCCGTCGCAGACGATGTGGTGCGTGCCCAGCACGAGCACGTGGTCGTCGGCGTCCACGCGCAGCAGGGTGGCCCGCAGCAGCGGTCCGTGGCGCAGGTCGAACGGGGTGTTCAGCTCCGCCGCGAGGAAGCGCTCGATCGCGGGCACGGCGTCGGGCCCTGACACGTCGACGGTCGGCAACGGCCGGTCGGTGTGCTCGTGCACGATCTGGACGCCACGGCCGTCGACCGCGTCGAACGTGGTGCGCAGCATCTCGTGCCGGCGCACGACCTGGTCGAGCGCGGCGCCGAGCGCAGCGGTGTCGAGCTCGCCGCGCAGCCGCAGCGCGCGCAGCGAGTTGTACTCGGCACTGTCCGGTTCCAACTCGGCGGAGAACCAGAGCCGCTCCTGCGCCGACGACATCGGCAGCAGGCCGTCACGGGGGGCGGCGGGGATCGGCAGCTCCGCGGGCGCGGACTGGCCGGCGAGGCGGCGCAGCAGCTCCGCCCGCAGGTGCGCCGGTACGGACGCGAGCATCTCGTCGGGCTGGGTCATCTGCATTCCTTCCAAGGTCAGATCCGGCCGGGCGCTTCGGCGCCGGAGGCGGCAATCAGGCTCGCGATGATCCGCTGCTGGACGACCGCGGCGAGGTCTCTCACGTGGCGGTGCTCGAACAGGTCTCGCGGGGAGAGCGGCACGTCGAACGCGGTGCGCATGCGGACGGCAAGGCGGATCGCGTTGATCGAGTCGCCGCCGAGGTCGAAGAAGCTGTCGTGCGCGCCCACCCGGGGCACGTCCAGCACCTCGCCCCAGATCCGGCAGACGGCCTCCTCGGTGGGGTTGGCCGGCGCCACGTACGAGTCCTCGTCCGGACGGAGCCCCGCCGCGGGCAGCGCCGCCCGGTCGAGCTTGCCGTTGCGGTTGATCGGCAGCACCGCCAGCGACACCACGGCGGCCGGAACCATGTAGGCGGGCACGTGCTGGGCGACGTGTGCGCGCAGCTCGTCCGCGGTCGGTTCGCCGGAGCGGGGCACGACGTACGCGACGAGCCGCTTGCCGGCCCCGTCGGCCTGGACGACGACCGCGGCCTCGGCCACCGCCTCGTGCCGCAGCAGCACGTTCTCGACCTCGCGCGGCTCCACCCGGAAGCCGCGGATCTTGACCTGGTCGTCCGCCCGGCCGGCGAACTCCAGCGTGCCGTCCCGGTTCCAGCGGACCAGGTCGCCGGTGCGGTACAGCCGGGCGCCCGGCGCGCCGAACGGGTCGGCCACGAAGCGCTCCGCGGTGAGGTCCGGCCGCCCGATGTATCCGCGGCCCACGCCGGCGCCGCCGAGGTAGAGCTCTCCCGTGACGCCGGGCGGCACGGGGCGCAGCCGGTCGTCGAGGACGTGGACGCTGGTGTTGGGGATCGGCCTGCCGATCGGGACGTTGTCGTACCGGGCACCGGGCTCGACGGCGAACAGCGTCGCGGCGACCGCGCATTCGCTGGGACCGTAACCGTTGAGCAGGCGGCGGCCGGGCGACCACGCGGTGGCGAGGTCCGGGGTGAGGACCTCGCCGCCGCACAGGATGGACTCCAGATTCGGCAGCGCCGCCGGGTCGAGCACCGGCAGGACGGTCGGCGGCCCGGTGACCGCGGTGACGTCGGCCTCGCGCAGCTGCTCGATCAGTTCGGCACCGCTGTAGGTCCCGGCGGTCACGGGAGCGACCAGCGTGGCGCCGCCCGCGAGCGTGCTCAACAGGACGAGCGAGGCGGCGTCGAAGCTCATCGGGGAGAGCTGGTAGATCCGGCTGCCGGGGCGCACGTGCAGGGGGACGACCGCCTCGATGGTGTTGACCATGGACCGGTGCTCGACCATGGTGCCCTTGGGCTTCCCGGTCGAACCCGAGGTGTAGACGGTGAACACGAGGTCGCGGGGGCTGCCGTGGTCGGGCGGGGCGGTCGCCGGCCGGGCGGCGACGGCGGGCCAGTCCTCGTCGAGCAGGACGAGCGGGGTCGCCGTGCCCGCGAAGACGTCGACGTGGCTGGTGTGGGTGAGCACGACCGCCGGGCGCGCTTCCTCCAGGATCGCGGCGGCGCGCTGGGCCGGGTAGTCGGGGTCGATCGGCACGTACGCGCCGCCGGCCTTGAGCGTGCCGAGGACGCCGACGACCAGGTCGGGGCCGCGCTCGACGGACACACCGACGAGCACGTCCGGCCCGACGCCGAGGCCGACCAGGTGGTGGGCGAGCCGGTTGGAGCGCTCCTCGACCTCCGCGTAGGTGAGCCGGTGGTCGCCCCGCTCGATCGCGACGGTGTCCGGCCACCGGGCGGCGCGCTCGCTGATGAGCTGGTGCATGCGCCGCTCGATGGAGTACTCGGAGGCAGCGGCCACGCCCCACTCACCGAGGACGAGTTCCCGCTCGGCGGCGGTCAGCGCGGTCACGTCGCCGACGCTCGGCGCGGACCCGTCGGCCAGCTTGTCCAGCACCGTGATCAGCCGCGCGGCGACCCGCTCCACGGTGTCCGGCTCGAAGACCGTCTCGTCGTAGAGCAGCCGCATGACCAGCGACTCGCCGGGGAACACGCTCAGCGCCAGCGGATAGCCCGTGGCGAACTCGACGTCGAACGCGCGGACCACCGACCGGTCGAACGGGTAGTTCTGGAAGACCACGGCCGTGTCGAACAGCGCGGTCCCGGGCGCCACGTCGGCGAAGGACTGCACGCGGTTCAGCGGGGCGTACGCGAACTCGCGCGCCGCGGCCTGCTCGCGCTGCAACTCCGCGAGCCAGGGCAGGGTCTGCTCGTCGTCACCGACCCGGACCCGGACGGGCTGGCTGTTGATCATCATGCCGACCATCGACTCGACGCCGGGCAGCTCCGCCGGCCGCACCGCCATGCTCGTGCCGAAGCAGACGTCGGTCTCGCCGCTCAGGCGCGCCAGCAGGATCGCCCACGCGCCCTGGACCAGGGTGTTGGGGGTCAGCCCGGTGCGCCGCGCGCACGCGGAGAGCCGCGCGGCCGTCTCCGCCGGAACCGTCACCTGCACCGATCGCCTCGCCGTGGGCCGGTGGCCCTCGGGCGGCTGCCGGTCGCCGGGCACGGACACCGGACTCGTGAAGCCGGCCATCCGGCCGCGCCAGTAGTCGTCGGCGGCGGTCAGGTCCTGGTCCGCAAGCCAGCGGACGAAGTCCTGGAACGGCGGCCGCGGCCGCACCGGCTCGCCGCGGTACCCGTCGAGCACGTCCTGCAGCAGTTCCGCGGCGCTCCACCCGTCGGTGAGCACGTGGTGCATCGTCCAGACGAGCTCGACGGAGTCCGGGCCGAGCCGCACGATCGTGACCCGGCTCAGCGGTGCCCGGGTGAGGTCGACGCCGGCGGCGCGGTCGGCGTCGAGCAGCTCCCGCAGCCGCACGGGGTGCTCCGCCTCCGGCAGGGCGCTCCAGTCGAGGTGGGTCACCGGCAGCGTGACCTCGTCCCGGACGACCTGCACGGGCTCCTCGACCTCGGCCCAGCGCAGCTCGGTGCGGAGCACCGCGTGGCGTTCCGTGGCCTCCTGCCAGACCCGGCCGAGACGGTCGGGGTCGGTGACGTCGCCGAGCCGGACGACGAGCTGGAGCAGGTGCAGCGACGGGTCGTCGAGCATGAGGGTCTCGAAGAGCATGCCGCTCTGCATGGAGGTCAACGGGTAGCTGCCCGTCCGCTGCGCCTCGTGTCGTGCCGCCGGGGCTTCGTCGAGCCGCGTCGCCGCGCCGGCCAGCGCCTCGACGGTCGGGTGGGCGAAGACGTCGGTCGTGCTCAGCACGAGGCCCTTGGCCCGCGCCCGCGCGACGATCTTCATGGTCAGCACGGAGTCGCCGCCGAGGGCGAAGAAGTCGTCTCGCGCGCCGACCCGTTCGACGCCGAGC
Source organism: Kitasatospora sp. NPDC057542 (assembly GCF_042801945.1). NCBI lineage: Bacteria > Bacillati > Actinomycetota > Actinomycetes > Kitasatosporales > Streptomycetaceae > Kitasatospora > Kitasatospora sp. NPDC057542. The sequence goes on along the minus strand of NZ_JBHVFE010000001.1, from coordinate 121,688 downwards.
GTCTCGGCCCAGATCGCGGCGAGCTCACGCTCGGTGTCCGTGCGCGGCTCGCGGTACTCCTGGTCGTCGGCCGGGGGCTCGGGCAGCGCGGACCGGTCCACCTTGCCGTTCGCGTTGATCGGCAGCCGGTCCATCCAGACGACGCGCGCGGGCACCATGTAGCTCGGCAGGCGCTCGGCCAGCCGGTCGAGCAGCTCGCCCTCGGCGAGCGGGCTCGGCCCCGTCGGGTACGCGACGATGCTGCGCGTGGCGCCGCTCTCCCGCACCATCACGACGACGTCGGTGACGCCGGGGCAGTCGCGCAACGCGGCCTCGATCTCGCCCAGTTCGATCCGGAACCCGCGGATCTTGACCTGGTGGTCGGCACGGCCGAGGAACTCGATGAGCCCGTCCTCGGTCAGCCGCACCCGGTCGCCGGTGCGGTAGAGGCGGCCGCCGGGGACGAACGGGTTCGCCACGAAGCGCTCGGCGGTCAGCGCGGGGCGTCCGAGGTAGCCGCGCCCGGTGCCGTCGCCGGCCAGGTACAGCTCGCCGTCCGCGCCCGCGCCGACGGCCCGCAGCCGCTCGTCGAGCACGTACGCCTCGGAGTCGTCCAGGGCCGTGCCGATCACCGCGGCCCGGGTGGGCTCGCCGCCCGGCGCCATCCGGTGCGCGGTGGCGCACACCGTGATCTCGGTCGGCCCGTACACGTTGACGACCGTGGTGTCCGGGCAGGCGCGCCGCGCCTGCTCGATGGCGGTCGCCGACGGCGTCTCGCCACCGGTCCACACCTCGCGCACCCCCGCGAAGCAGTCGGGCTGCTCCTCGGCGAAGAGCCGGAACAGCGCCGCGGTCAGGAAGACGCCGTCGAAGCCGTGCTCGGCGATGAGCCCGGCCAGCCCCGGGGCGGTCAGCTCGTCGGACGCGATGACGACGCGGCCTCCGTTGAGCAGCGGCACCCAGATCTCGAACGTGGAGGCGTCGAACGCGAGCGGCGCGTTGAACATCGTGCCGCGGCCGAAAGCGGCGCGGACGTGGGGTTCCCGGGCGAGCGCCAGGATGTTGCGGTGGGTGACGGACACGCCCTTGGGCCAGCCGGTCGAGCCCGAGGTGTGGATGACGTACGCGAGCTGCTCCTCGTCGACGCTCACGCGCGGGGCGTCGGGGCGCCGGCCCGGGTCCGCGCCGTCCACGACGAGCACGGACGGCCCGGCGGTGGCCGCCCGGTCGGCGGTCGACCGGTCGGCGATCAGCACCACCGCGTCGGTCCCGGCGAGCAGCCGGCGGACCCGCTCGTCGGGGTAGCTCTCGTGCATCGGCACGTAGACCCCGCCCGCCTTGAGCACGGCGAGCAGGGCGACAACGGTCTCCGGCGAGTGGCCCGAACGGCCCATCAGCATGCCGACCCGCGACTCGGCGCCCACCCCGGCGGCGACCAGGAGGTGGGCCAGGTGGTTGGCGCGCTCGTCCAACTCGCCGTACGTGAGGGTCCGGTCGGCGTCGACGACCGCGGGCGCGTCCGGGTCCCGCCGGGCGTGCGCGGCGACGACATGGTGGACCGTCCGGCCCTCCGGGTCGGCGGGTGCGTTGTCAAAACCGTGGGACATGCTCGGCCCTCCACTAGAGACACGCGTGGCGCGCGGATCTGTCGACGGTCGAGCTTGGCGTGCGGAGGGGTACCGGCTCCACGTTCTTGAGCGGTGAGGAAACTGCCCGCTCGGTGGGGGTCCCGGTGGGGACGCGCGAAACAGGTGAGGCGTGGCCGAAGCCACGCCTCACCTGCTACAAGCGGTCGTACGTCACTCGGGCCGCGAGATCGCCTCCACGGCCGGCGGACGCAGTGCGAGCCGGGCCGGCAGCATCACGGCGGGCCAGGCGATCGCCACGGCCGCGGTCACGATGCCGAGGTACATCAGCGGCGGGATGGAGGGGAACACGGAGTGCCGGATCGCGTAGCTCATCCCGATCAGCGACGGCAGCGCCGCGATCGTGCCGACGACGATCGCGCACAGCGCGATGATGCCCGCCTCCTGGCGCATCATCGACCGGACCTGGCTGGTACGGGTGCCGACGAGGCGCAGCAGGGCGAACTCGCCCCGCCGCGAGATCGTCGCCATGACCAGCGTGTTGACGACGGCGATGGCGAGGTAGCCGAGCAGGACGGCGTTGAGCATGAGGCTGACCCCGCTGGCGCCCGAATCGGTCGGTGCGACGGTGACCGCCGCGGCGTCCTGCACGCTCAGCGTCGGGTACGGCTTCAGCGCCGCGCTCAGGTCCGCCTTCGGATCGGAGTTCACCATCAGCCACTGATCGAGGTGGTCGGTGCTGTGCGCGATGACCACGTCGTTGGGCAGCGTGATATCGCCGAAGCCGAGCCCGTTCTCGTAGACCGCGACCACCTTGGCCTTCTCGACGGTGCCGTCGCCGAGGTGCACCTCGACGGTGCCGCCCACGTCGGCGCCGACCGTGCCGGAGACGATGCGGCTGAGCGCGACCGTGTCTCCGGTGAGACCGCCGAGGTCGCCGCGCAGAACGTCCAGCTTCATGGTGTCCGGTACGGCCGCCGGGTCGACGCCCTGCGCCGAGGTGATCCGGTACTGGATGCCGTCGCCGTCGGGCCAGGTGAGGATCGTCGAGGTCCGGGCGACCGGGCCGACCGTGCGGACGCCGGGGACCTTTCGGAGCTCGTCGACCAGGCCGGGTGAGATCCCCGCGCTGTCGGAGGTCACCACGTGGTCGGCGATCACGCCGTCGACCAGCTGGTCCTGCGCGGTCGCGGCGAGCGTCGTGGCGCCGAAGAGCTGGGCGGACGCCATGGTCACGCCCATGATCAGCGGGGTGGTGGCGGCGCTGAGCCGGCGGGCCCGGGCCCGGGAGTTGGCGATCGCGAGGAACCGGGTGACGCCGCCCGGGCGACGGCCGAGCAGCGCCGCGATGCCGCCGAACAGCTTCGGTCCGAGCAGGCCGACGGCGATCACCAGGAGCAGCGCGGAGCTGGCGGCGCCTTCGATGGCCGACTCGCCGGGCAGCACGATCGGCAGCACGACCGCGACGGCCAGGCCCCCGGGCACGAGCAGCAGGCCGAGCGTGAGCCGGACCCAGCCGAGCTTCTTCGACTCCACGGCCACGTCGCCGAGCGCCTCGACGGCACTGACCTTCGCGGCCCGCCGGGCCGCCAGCCAGCCGCCGACCCGGGCCGCGAGGACGCAGACCAGCACGGCGAACAGCACCGGCAGCGGCGTGATCTCCAGGGAGAATCCGGCCGGCAGCACGCCGGCCGACGTGAACACGGAGTGCAGCAGCAGGGCGAGCAGGATGCCGGGGACGGCGCCGAGCACGGCGCCGATCCCGCCGACGAGCACGGCCTCGCCGCCGATCATCCGCAGCACCTGCCGCGGGGTGGCACCGACGGCGCGCAGCAGGGCCAGCTCGCGGCGGCGCTGCTGCACCTGCAGGGCCAGCGTGCCGGAGACCACGATGACCACGAGCATGATCATGGTGGCGCCGAAGGCGCTGGCCACCTCGATGACGAAGGACCGCGACTGCCCGATGTCGAGCGTCTCGACATCGCTGCGGTCGTCGCCGGTGTAGGTCTCCACGCCGGGCACGGCCTTCTTGATCCGGTCGGCGAGGTCGCCCGCGTCGGTCCCGTTCGCGGCCAGCACGCCGACGGCGTCGATCTTGCCGGGCAGGTCGTAGAGCCGCGCCGCCCGGTCGTCGGTGAAGAAGACCGCGGACTGCCGGTCGAACGAGACCCCGGGCTCGGCGACGCCGCTGACGTGGTACGACTCCGGCTTCGACCCGGCCACCAGCGTGACCGTGTCCCCGGCGCCGACGCCGGCCCGCTTGGCGAGGTCGCTGTCGAGCACGACGTCGTCGGCCGCTTGCGGCTGGGAGCCCGAGCGCAGCGTGAACGGTGCCAGCACCGAGGCGGACCAGCCGTGCCCGTACACGGGCGGGCCGTCGAGGACGGAGTCCTTCTTCAGGACGGTCATCCGGACACTGGTGTCCGCGACCGCGGATTCGACGCCCTTGACCGCGGCGACCTTGGCGACCGTGTCGTCGGGCAGCCGGACCCGCTCGGAGAGCCGCGGGTCCGAATCGCCGTCGACGGGCATGGCCTGGTAGCCGCCGACGACGACGGCCGCCTTGTGGTACCGCTCGGCCGGGACTCCCGAGCTGAGACCGGTCTCCAGCAGCGCGCCACAGGCGGTGATCACGGCGGAGCCGACCGCGACGGCGATCAGCACCGCCGCGAAGCCGCCCTTGCGGCCGCGGATCGTGCTCCAGGCCAGCGAGAGGTTCTCGCGCGAGAGCGTCTTGACCTTCTTCTTGGCCTTGACGCCCGCCGGCGGATCGGCCGCCTTGGCCTTGCTCTTACGGCTCACCACTCACCCAGCCTGGTCATCCGGTCGGCCACCTGGTCCGGCGTCGGCCGGACGAGTTCGCCGGCCAGTCGGCCGTCGGCCAGGAAGGTCACCGAGTCCGCATGCGAGGCGGCGACCGGGTCGTGGGTCACCATCACCACGGTCTGGCCGGTCTGGTCGACGACCCCCCGCAGCAGTTGCAGGACCTGCTTGCCGGTACGTGTGTCGAGCGCGCCCGTCGGCTCGTCGGCGAAGATCACGTCGGGTTCCGTGATGAGGGCGCGGGCGATGGCCACCCGCTGCCGCTGACCGCCGGAGAGCTGCCCGGGGTAGCGGTCGCCCATGTCGGCGAGCCCGACGTTCGCCAGCTCGGCGTTCACCCGGTCCATCGGAACCGGTTCGCCGGCCAACCGGAACGGCAGGCCCACGTTGTCGGCGATGGTGAGCGAGTCGAGCAGGTTGTACGCCTGGAAGACGAACCCGACCCGTTCCCGCCGGATCTCGGTGAGCTGCTCCTCGTCCAGGCCGACCAGGCGGGTGTCGCCGAGGGTCACGCCGCCCTTCGTGGGTTGGTCGAGACCCGCCGAACAGTGCAGGAACGTACTCTTACCCGAGCCGGAGGGACCCATGATCGCGACGAACGTCCCGCGCCGCACGCCTATCGTCACGTCGTCCAAAGCGGTGACCACATTACGACCGGAACCGTAAGTCTTCGTCACGGATTCCAACAAGAGAGCATATCCGCTACTCACTTCACACCCTTCCCCCTTTTGCGGGGAACCGTACCGTCCGGCGCCCTCGCCGATCAACCCGACTCTGGCGGAAAAACGATTTTTGGCCGTGCTCCGACGGAGCTCGAATAACGGCTCCCACCTGCGCTTCTCCTATCAGGCCCGGCTCCCCCCGGTCGGCCGCACGGCCGAATCTCGACGTTCGACACGACAAACGTTCGACGCCTGTTCACGGCACCGACCCCGCCGCGCCGGCGGCACACCGCACGGCCCCGGCCGCCGCACGGGAGCGGTCCGGCCACAAACCACCGGGGCCCGGGGCGGCACCCGCGGCCCGCACGGGGGCACCGGAGGCGCGAACCCGGTCCCGGAACCTCCGCGGGCCCCGCTCCCACGAGGCATCCGCACGCCCACGTCCGCCTGACGTGCCGTCACCGCACGGATCCACCGGCCGATCCGCACCCGGGTCGCCGCGTCCGGTGCGGCCGACCGGCCGACCTCACGGGACGCTCCGGCGGCACCCGCCCTTCGCCGCCGACCGCGCCCTGCCCGCCCACGACCAAGGAACCCGGAGACCCCCACCCGGGCATCGGGCCCCAGCCGTACCCGCCGGGCGACCGGCAGCCGACGGATCGTGAACCACGGCCCGGAGCGCGAGACCCGGAAAGCGGCTCCGAGCTGCGGGTTTCACTCTGCGGGCAACAAGATGGCCGGTCCGTCGCACACGCCGAAATACTTCTCGACGTCCCGGGGGCTTTCCACCGCACCGGGCAATGGGCCTGCCACGGCCCGGAAATATCGGCGGCCGCGTCGAGAATTTCCGCACCGACAGCGCTTGACAATCCCCCCTGCATCGATGGGCAGCGAAAACAATGATTCCTGCGGACCTGGAACACGCCGTCTACGGAATGTACGCCACCCACGCTCTGCACGTCGCGGACCGGCACGGTGTCTTCGAGCACCTGACCCGGCACAGCGGCGACAGCGCCGGGAAGATCGCGGCCGCCCTGGCCGTCGACGAGGACACCCTCGAACGGCTCCTGCTGGTGCTGTCCTCCTTCGGCGTCCTCGACGCCGACGGCGGGCGCTACACACTCGCGGCGGACGTGCGGCCCTACGTCGACCGCGATGACCCCCGCTACCTGATGGGATTCGTCGACCACCTGATCGGCGACACCGCCGACCAGTTCGGACGGCTGAACGGCTACCTGCACAAGGGCAAGGCCGAGACCGACCGGGACACGCCGGCCCCGTTCGAGGCCATCTACCGCGACGACGAGTCGGTGGGCCGCTTCCTGAAGGCGATGTGGGGCCTCAGCCACCACGTCTCGCACGAGCTCGCCGCCCTGGCCGACCTGGGCGACGCCCGGCAGCTGATCGACGTCGGCGGAGCGAGCGGGCCCTTCTCGGTGGCCGCCCTGCAGGCCTTCCCGCAGCTGCGCTCGACCGTGTTCGACCTTCCCCAGGTCGGTCCGCACCTGGCCGCGCGGGCCACCGAACACGGGCTCGGCGACCGGCTGGAGTTCGCGGCCGGCGACTTCTTCCGCGACCCGCTACCAACGGGCGACTGCTTCGCCTTCGGCTACATCCTGTCCGACTGGGACGACGAGACCTGCGTGACGCTGCTGCGCAAGGCGCACGACGCGTGCCTCCCCGGCGGCCGGGTCCTGATCATGGAGCGGCTCTTCGACGACGACCGCGGCGGCCCGCTCGCCACGGCCGTCATGAACCTCTCCATGCACGTCGAGACCGAGGGCCGGCACCGCACCGCGGCCGAGTACCTGGACCTGCTGCGTCGGGCCGGCTTCGCGGACGGCACGGTCCGGCGCTCCAGCGGCGACAAGCACCTGGTCATCGGCCTGCGCGCCGGCAGAGACACCGAGAGAGCGACCGAGCGGTGAGCCCCTTCAGAGCCCTCGCCCCGGCCCCCTCGCGGGAACTGCCCGCGGCCTGCGCCGAACTGGCCGCCTGGCTGCACGCCACGCCCCTCGCCGAGCTGCCCGACGACGAGATCCTCGGGCTGTCCGAGCGCTACGACGAGGCCGTGGCCGGGCCCGACACCGACGAGAACGAGATCCTGCGACTGCTGACCCGACCGTTCAGCCGACGCCTCGACATACCCGAGTACTACCGCTACACCGGGCTGCACGTGGCCGGCTGGTACTTCGCCCGGCGGGAGGACGCGTACGAGGCGGGCCTGATGCTGCTGCACGCGCTCATGACCGACCTGATCGCGCTGGAGGAGCGTGAGGCCGGGCTGCACGAGACCACGGTCGAGGAGGGCGCGGAACGCGTGCGCCGTCTGAAGGCCGTGCTCGACCACCTGGACCGGTCCCCCGTCGGCCCGGACCGCACCATGGCGAGCGCCGGTCTGGTCCGGCTCGCCGGCGACGACGACGCGCTGGTCCACGACCTGACGGTGGTCAACCGCTGTTCGGGGTTCCGCCGGTCTGACAAGCACGACGAGCACATCTTCATGCGCGCCGTGCAGGCCTGCGAGATCGGCTTCTTCCTCATCCGCTGGACCGCACGCCGCGCGACCGAGGCCGTCGGCCGCGACCGCGACGAGTACGTCCTGCGGATGGGCCAGCTCACCTGGGCGGCCGAGCTGCTGAACGTCGTCTTCCACGCACTGCGGACGCTGACCCCGGAGCTGTTCATGGGCTTCCGGGATGCGACCGGGAGCGCCAGCGCGGTCCAGTCGCTCAACTACCACCTGATGGAGCTGGTGGTGTACGGCTACGACGAACGGAAGATCGACACCTACCGGCGCTTCGAGCACCTGGCCCCGATCAACGACCTGCTGCTCCGCGCGTTCACGTCCCTGCGGGACGCCGCGGGCGGCTCCCAAGACCCCGACGTGCGCGAGGCGTTCGCCGCGAGCGAGACGCCGCTGCACGTCTGGCGCGGCCGGCACTACGGATTCGGCCGCCGCTATCTGCCGGACACCCCTGGGTCCGGCGGCACCGAGGGTGCCGGTTACCTCAAACGCTTCGTCGGAAAGTCCGGGTTGCCTTCCGGTGACCTTGTCGACGATGTCGAGCAATTGCTCACCCGTTTCGCCTTCTGCTGACAGAGGGTCATTTCGATTCCTATCCCGGCGCTCGCGCCGGTGAGTCCCGGCAACCGCCGTGGCTCCAAGCACACTTCGCCACACACTCATATGAGAGGTGCTTGTGAACAGAATTCCGTCGAAGGTCTCCGCGGAGAACCTGACCCAATTCGAGACGCTCGCCCTGAACAGTTCGATGAACCTCGCCGACGGGCACGCCCGCCAGCAGCTCACGCCCGCGCAGGCCAAGGTCATCGCCGAGCTGCCGGACCTGTGGGCCGAGGCCGTCATGCGCCCGGTGGCCGAGATCGAGCAGGAGGCCGCCGACTCGTTCTTCGGCATGCTCGGCCAGCACAGCCACCCGTTCGCCGCCGGGCGGACGCTGCCGTGCTACTCCTCCTCGCTGGCGATGGAGATCCTGGCCCGCTCGCTGGTCACCACGTCCGACGCGGTGGCGCTGCTCCACCCCACGTTCGACAACATCCCCGACATCCTGCGCGGGGTCGGCCTTCGGCTGATCCCGGTCGAGGAGGAGCAGGCCCACGACGACGACCTGCCGACGGAGCTGCTGGAGCAGGTCGGCTGCGTCTTCATCACCACGCCGAACAACCCCACCGGCCGGGTGATGACCGCGGAGCGCCTGACCAGGCTCGCCGAGCAGTGCGCCGAGCACAACGTGGTGCTGGCCCTGGACACCTCGTTCCGCGGCTTCGACCCCGCCGCGCAGTTCGACCACTACGCCATCCTCGACGCGAGCGGCTGCCGCTGGGTGGTCATCGAGGACACCGGCAAGCTGTGGCCCACGCTCGAACTCAAGATCGGCTGGCTGGTCCGCTCGGAGAACGTGGACCTGCCGATCGAGAAGATCCACTCGGACATCCTGCTCGGCACCTCGCCGCTGATCATGCTCATGGTGAAGCGGTTCGCCGACGACGGGGCGGACGGCGGCCTCGCCGACCTGCAGCGCACGATCGCCGAGAACCGGGCCCTGGTGCGTGCCGAGCTCGCGGGCGTGCCCGACATCAGCTTCATCGACGAGGATGCCCGCACCAGCGTGGAGCGCGTGCACGTCGGCTCGCGGCTGGCACTGGACGTCTGGTCGGCGGTCAGCTCGCAGAACCTCTACGTGCTGCCCTGCCAGAAGTTCCACTGGGCGCGGCCGGAGGAGGGCGACCGGATGCTGCGCATCGCGCTGTCCCGGAACCCCTCCACCCTGCTCGCGGGCGCCCGGGTGCTGCGCGCGGCTCTGCTGGACACCCCGGGGCAGCAGGGCTGATGGTTCCACCGAACACGACGGTCTCGCCGCTCCCGCACGCCCGTTGGTGGCGTGCGGGGGTGGTGCAGGCCGTCTCCCCGCCCGGCGTCATCGACCTGGGGCCCGGCTACCTCGAACCGAGCCTGCTGCCGGTCGACGAGGTGCTTCCGCTCTACGCGGAGGCCCTCACCGAGTTCGGCCCCGCGGCGCTCAGTTACGGCGCCAACGCCGGGGCCGAGCCGCTGCGCGCCCTGCTGGCCGCCCGGCACGGCTGCACGGCCGACGAGGTCATGGTCACCGCCGGCACCTCGCAGGCGCTGACCCTGCTGTGCACCGTCCTGGGCCGGCCCGGCCGGTCCGTCGTGGTCGAGCGCACGTGCTACGACCTGGGCCGGAGCATCATGACCGACCACGGTCTGCGCCTGCGTGAGGTGGACGCCGACGGTGAGGGCGTGCGGCCGCAGGCGCTGGACCAGGCCCTGTCCCAGGGCGACGACGTGGCGTTCGTCTACCTGACGCCGACCTTCCACAACCCGACCGGCACGGTCGCGGGCACATCGCGGCGCCGCCAGCTGCTCGCGGTCGCCGCCCGGCACGGCGTGCCGATCGTCGAGGACGACGCGTACACGGAACTGGCCCTGGACCGCACCACCCCGCCGCCCTCGCTCGCCGCACTGGCCGGCCGGCGGGGCGTGATCCGGCTCGGGTCGTTCGCCAAGACACTCGGGCCGGGCCTTCGACTGGGCTGGTTGGAGGCCGAACCGGACCTGGTCGAGACGCTGACCAACCGCGGACAGCTGGTCAGCGGCGGATCGCTCAACCACCTGACCTCGCTGGCCGTGGCCATGCTGATGGGGGACGGCCGCTACGACCGGCGCCTGTCGTGGCTGCGGGACCAGCTCCGGCTGCGGCGCGAGACCCTCGTGGCCGCCCTGCGGGCCGGCCTGGGCGAGTCGGTGACCATCGACCGTCCGGCCGGCGGATTCTTCGTCTGGCTGACCTTCGACCCGCGGCGCAGCGAGGCGTCGTTGCTCGCCGCTGCCGACCGGGCAGGCGTCGCGGTGGCACCGGGCTCCCGCTACGGCAGCACGCCCGGCACCCACGTGCGGCTCGCGTACAGCTTCAACCCGCCCGACCGTCTGGCGGAGGCGGCCGCGCGGCTCGCCGCCGCCTGGAGAAACGAGGAAACCCTTCGATGACCAGTTCCGTCGTCAGCAGCCTGCGTGGCTACAGCCTTCCGCTGTCCCCGTCCGGCACCTCGTCCACGCTGACTCCTCCGCCGTGGCACTTCTCCGGCGAGGTCGTCATGGTCGACTACCGCGTGGATCCGGAGGCGGCGGCGCGGTTCCTCCCGCCCGAGCTCGACCTCGGCGCCGATCCGGGGCAGGCCGCCGCGGTCTTCGCGCACTGGCAGTGGTGCTCGGAGCCGGGCACCGAGCTGGCCGAGCCGGGTGCCAGCCAGTTCAGTGAGTTCCTGATCCTGCTCGGCTGCGAGTACCGCGGCCGCCGCCTGGCCCGGTGCCCGTACGCCTGGGTCGACCAGCCCGTACCGCTGCTGCGCGGCTGGGTGCAGGGAATGCCGAAGCAGTTCGGCGAGGTGCACCAGACCCGGCCGATGCGCGTCGGCAAGGCGGGTCCCCTGGGCTCCGCCGCGGGCACGTACCACGGCACCGCCTCGACGGGCGGCCGCCGGATCGCCCAGGCCTCGGTGAGCGTGACCGCCCCGGCCGCCGAGCCGCCGGCGCTGCACACCGTGCCGCTGGTGCACAGCCGGGTCCAGCCGCGGTGGATCGACGGTGAGGAGCCCGACCTCGGGCTGGTGACCTCGACCGTCACGGGGGTCGAGTTCTCGGAGGTGTGGTCGGGCGACGCGACCCTTGAGATCTTCGACGCGCTCGACGAGGACTTCGCCTCGCTGCGGCCGGTCGAGGTCGGGCGCGGCCACGTCTTCGGATACGCCGAGACGCTCGTCTCCGGCCAGGCGCTCGCCTGAAACCCGTCCCCCCGAAGGAGCACACGATGACAAATCCGTTCGAGGACCCTGACACGGCCTACAAGGTGCTGGTCAACGACGAGGGTCAGCATTCGCTCTGGCCCGCGTTCGCCGCCGTTCCCGAGGGGTGGTCGGTCGCGCTGGCCGACGCGGACCGCGGGACCTGCCTCGCGTACGTCGAGGAGCACTGGACCGACATGCGTCCGAAGAGCCTGGCCGACCGCATGGCCGCACGCTGATGGGCGTCGCGACCGTCCGCGGGGCACAGCTGCACTACGACGACCTCGCACCCGGCGGCCGGGAAGGCGCGGAGCCGGTCGTCCTGGTCATGGGCGCGGGCGGTCGCGGCCGGGCGTGGCACCTGCACCAGGTGCCGGCGCTCACCGAGGCCGGCTATCGGGTGATCACGTACGACTCCCGCGGTGTGCCCCCCAGCGACCCCGGCGAGGCGGGTTTCACGGTCGGCGACCTCGCGGCCGACCTGGCGGGGCTCATCGAGCACCTGCACGCCGGGCCGTGCCGCCTGGTGGGGACCTCGCTCGGCGCGCACGTGGTGCAGGAACTGCTGCTGACCCGGCCCGACCTGGCCACCGCCGCCGTCCTGATGGCCACCCGCGGCCGCGACGACGAACTGCGCGCGGCCGCCGACCGGGCCGAGCTGGAGCTGCTGGACTCCGGCATCACGCTGCCGCGCGGGTACCACGCGGCCGTGCAGGCGATGCAGAACCTGTCCCCGCACACGCTCAACGACGACCTCGAAGTGTCCAACTGGCTGCCGGTGTTCGAGCAGTCGCTGTCCGCCGGCCCCGGACTGCGGCATCAGCTCGCCATCAAGCCGGACCCCCGTCGCCTCGCGGCCTACGCCGCGATCACCACGCCGTGTCTGGTCATCGGCTTCGCCGACGACCTGATCACGCCCCCGCACCTGGTCGCCGAGGTGGCACGTGCCATCCCCGGCGCCGCCCACCGGCTGATCCACCGCGCGGGTCACTACGGCTACCTGGAGCAGCCGGAGGAGGTGAACCGGCAGATCCTGGAGTTCTTCCGGAGCGTTCCGGCCCGCCCTCTCGCACGTACGAACCGTGCGGCGGCCCACGAGCGCCCGGTGACCGGCCCCTGAACCGTTTCCCGACCGAGGAGTGCCGATGGCCGTCGCATCCCCGAAGACTGTTGTCGTCGTGCCGACCTACAACGAGCGGGACAACCTGCCGGTACTGGCCGGTCTGCTCGCGGACCTGCCGGTGCCGAACCTGCACCTGCTCGTGGTCGACGACAACTCACCCGACGGCACCGGTGAGGTCGCCGACAAACTCGCCGCCGACGCGCCGGACACCGTCGGCGTGCTGCACCGCGTCGCCAAGGACGGACTCGGCCGCGCCTACATCGCCGGAATGACCCGTGCGCTGGACGAGGGCGCCGACATCGTGATCCAGATGGACGCCGACCTCTCGCACCCGGTCTCGGCGATCCCGGCCATGGTCGACGCGCTGCTGACGAAGGGCGCCGCCGCCGTGATCGGCTCGCGCTACGTGGCCGGTGGCTCGACCGCCTCCGACTGGCCCTGGTCGCGCAGGGCCCTGTCGGCCTGGGCCAACATCTACGTCAACGCGATCCTGGGGTTGCGGCTGAAGGACGCCACCGCCGGATTCAAGGCGTGGCGGGCCGAGACCCTGCGCGCGATCGACCTGGGCTCCGTGCACAGCAACGGGTACTCCTTCCAGGTCGAGATGAACCACCGCGCGGTGACGCGGGGATTCACCGTCCTCGAAGTGCCGATCCGCTTCGAGGAACGCGAGCAGGGCGTGTCGAAGATGAGCATGGGAGTGCAGCTCGAATCCGCCCTCGCCCCGTGGAAGCTGCGCTTCGGGGGCAAGCGCGGTTGAACCCCCACGGCCGGTTCGCCGGCCTCACCGACGCAGCGGGCGGCACCGGGGCATCCACCGACGGCCTCCGCGGGCGCCGGGTCAGGCCCGGCGGCGGCCGGCACCGGCAAGGCGGCGGTCCCGGCGGCTGCGGCGAACGGACGCCGCGAAGGTGACGATGGAGACGCTGATGACGGTGATGCTGACGACCATCAGGACGAGGTCGGCGTTGGGAACCTGGGTCATGGCGACGGTGATGGCCGCCAGGAGGATGCAGACGCCCAGGCCCTTGAAGACGTTCATGGTGTTCTTTCGGGTCACTTCCACGCGGAGACGCGTGTCATGTACGACTTGACGACGGAGGAGACGAGCCAGTAGGTGCGGACCACCGTGAAGACGAGCTCCGGTACCAGCAGCGCCTCGACGATCATGGCCTTGGGTCCGAGCTTGCGGACCCGGAGCGCCGGGTAGAGGACCCAGAAGCCGATCATCGCCCAGAACAGCGGTCCATGGCTGACCCCGTACTCCACGATGGCGGCCACCTGCTTGGTGCCCCAGCCGAGGATGTAGGCGGAGGCGACGAGCCCCATGATCAGGGTGCTGATCGAGTGCCAGGTGAACTTCGTCCATCCGCGGGCGCGAAGGGTGTCGACGGTGCCGCGGGACCAGCGTTCGCGCTGCTGGATGAGTTCGCGCAGGGTGGGCATCAGGTCGGTGTAGGCGATGCACAGCTCGTTGGCGGTGACCTTCCAGCCGGACTCCTTGAGGGCCAGCGTGGTCTCGTAGTCCTCGACGAGGTTGCGGTGGTCCTCCCAGAAGACCTCGCCGCGCCAGTCGATGAGGGTCTGCAGGGCCTCGGCGCGGTAGAAGCTGCCGGCGCCGGACATGGTGTGCACGTCGGCGCGGTAGCGGGCGCTGGCCGCCCGGCCGTACTCGATGATCTGCATGCCGAGCAGGTAGCGCTGCCAGGGACTGCGCCACAGGCCGGTCCGGCCGAGGCAGGAGGCGCTGACGCCACCCAGCTCGGGGTCGGAGGAGATGACGTTGCGGGCCCGCTCGATGAACCGGTGGTGCAGCTCGGTGTCGGCGTCCATCACCAGGACGTGGCGCACCGCGCCGGTGAGGCGTCCGCCGACCGCTTCCCGGAGCCAGTCCAGCCCGTGGTTGAGGGCGCCGGCCTTCTTGTGGGGGTTGTTGTCCAGGTTGAGCACCACGGTCGGCGGCGTGCGCTCGTCGTCCGCGAACTGCTGGGCGAACTCGCGTGTGCGGTCGGTGGAGTTGTTGACGACCACGATGATGAGGTCGGGGCGCCGGCTCTGCTTGGCCAGGGAGTCCAGCGAGGTGAGAACGCCGACTTCCTCGTTCCGGGCGGGGACGAGGACCACGGTGTCGTAGAGGGCGGTGCCGGCCGCGGGGGCCACCCGGCCCCGACGGTGCCGGCTGCGCGAGGACCGCGACTCCTCGATGGGCGCGCTGGGCACGGCGGCACCTGACACGGTACGAACTCCCCCGTTTTGACGGCGTGGTGGTCAACGCCGCCCACTCTGTGCACATCCCGTTGATGGCCGGGGAGAGGATACCCTCCCAGAAGGTAGACGGTTCAACGGGTTGGCACGCCCCCCCGGCATCGGATGGCACGCAGCGCGATCGCGCACTTCCCCAAAGTAAGTCGGGCCGCTTGGCCGCCTCCGCCAAAGCGCGCCAAATCAGGCAGATCACCCACGCGTGAGCGGCAACGAACGTGGCCGGGAACACATTCACATTCCACCCCCCACCCGCTCTTTGAGCCGCATTCTTCCGGGACGGGTCTTGTTCCGAGGGCCGAAAGGCGATGCAACGGCGTGGATAGGATGAGCGGGAATTGGTCGATCCGATGCGAAGCATGTGCACGCCATGCACCCTCCGCATCCCCCTCGGAGGAGCAGTCGTGACCCGCCTCACCCGGCACACCCGCACGCGGGCCGCACTCGGGATCGCCCTGCCCCTGACCATGCTCGCCGCCTGCGCGAGCGCGTGCGCTTCCGGCAAGGAGTCCCCCGGGCCCACGGCCGGACGCGGACAGGAGGCGCAGCAGGCCGCCACCGCGGCGCCGACCCCCACCACCCCGCCCGGGCCGCCCGGCGTCCTGTTCGACGCCTTCCACTACACCGGAGCCGAGGACCCTTCCCTGGCCGCCCACGGCTGGACCGTCCGCACCGACGGCGGTGGCCCCGGCATCCGCGACACCTGGTCCAAGGAGGGCGTCTCCTTCCCCACCGTGGCCGACGCCCAGAGCGGCCAGGCGATGCAGCTGCGTGTCACCAGCGACGGCACCCCCAAGGGCACCAAGCAGGTCGAGGTCGGACGCTCGACGGGCGAGTCCCTGAACGGCACCATCGCCGCCCGGATCTTCTTCAGCGACAAGCCGGCCGACGGCCGCGACGGCGACCACATCATCCAGACCGCCTACGCGATCTCGCCGGACCACAACTCGCAGAAGTACAGCGAGTTGGACTTCGAGTACATGCCCAACGGCGGCTGGGGCGCGCCCGGCCCCCGGCTCGACACCACGAGCTGGCGCAGCTCCGCCCAGAACGACCGGGACACCCTCGCCACGAAGAAGAGCGTCGCGGGCTGGCACACCCTGATGATGACCGCCGACAACGGAAAGGTCACCTATTCCGTCGACGGGAAGGCCCTGTTCAGCAGCGGCAACAAGTCCTACCCGCGCGAACCCCTGAGCATCCGGTTCAGCTCCTGGCTGATCGACCTTCCCGCGACGATGTCCGGTACCCGGACATGGGACATGAAGGTCAACTGGCTCTACTACCAGGCGGACAAGAACGTCACCCTGGCGGAGGCCGAGAAGGCTGTCAGTGGCTTTTATGCCACCAACACCAATTTCGTGAACACCCTCCCCAAGCACTGACCCCGCCCCCGGGTTCCCGACCGGCTGAATACAGGGACGGAAAAACACTCGGCTGACCGGTCGGTCCGGTTCTCCGATACCGCAACGGTGTTCATCGTGACTGGGCATCAGCTCTTCGGCTGATGCCCCGTCATTTCCCGTGCCTGGGACTGTCCGGGCCTGGTGTCGGAGCCGGCGGCGCCGGCGGGACCGGCAGCCGAGACCTCGGGGCGCATAGGATCCCGGCGTGGCCACGTATCGCAGCGCTGCTCCGCGCTCCCTCCGGATCGCCCGTCAGCTCCAGGAGCGCACCGGCTCCGGCGAGTTGGAGCCGCGCGAGGAGTTCGACGCCCGACTGCGCGCCCACCACGGGCCGCGGGCGCGTCGCGCCGCACTCTCCCCCGCCGCGCGACGTCCCGACGATTCCGTTTGAACTCCGTTACCGGCGCCAATGTATGACGGTGGTGAGAACCCCGACGCCATCCGGCTCACGGGGCCGACGGCAGAGGCGTCCGGCGTCCTGCGCACCCGGGAACGACGACGGTTGCCTGCGGCGAAATCGGATCGAAAGCGGGACGACACCCGCCCCCGGCAGGATGGGCGTACACAGGACACCAGCCAACGGGGGGAACCATGGAGTTCAGCTTGCTCGGTCCCGTCGAAGCCAGACGCAACGGCAAGCCCATCGGGCTGTCCGGGACCAAGATGCGCACGCTGCTCGCGGCGCTGCTGATCGCTCGCGGAAGGGTGGTCCCGGACGCACGGCTGAGTTGGCTGCTCTGGGGTGCCTACCCACCCACAACGATGAACGCGCAGATCTACACCTATGTCTCCCGGTTGCGCAAACTCCTCGAACCCGAGGTCGCCATCGTCCGGCGGGCACCCGGCTACGCCATCGAGACCGGTGACAGCCTCATCGACGTCGTCGAGTTCGAGCGGCTGGAACGTGAGAGCCGCGCCGCGCTCCAGGCGCACCGCTACGAGGAGGCGGGGGCTCTGCTGAACCGGGCGCTCGACCTGTGGCGCGGTCCGGCGCTGGCCAACACCACGGACCTCCTGGTCGAGCAGCAGGAATCACACTGGGAGGAGGTCAGGGCGGCCGCGCTGGAGAACCGCGTGGAGGCCGGCCTCGCACTGGGCCATCACCAGCACCTCACCGCTGAACTCGTCCGTCTCGTCTGCGACTTCCCCCTGCGGGAGCGGATGCGCGCGCAGCTGATGACCGCCCTGTTCAGGTCCGGCCGTCAGGCGGACGCCCTGCGCGTCTTCCACGAGGGCCGCCGTGTGCTGGCCGACGAGCTCGGAGTCGACCCGGGTGCCGAACTCACCGGGACCTACCAGGCCGTACTCAACGGTTCGCTCGACACCGCCCCGGCCGAGTCGCTCACCCGTGCCCCTCGGGAGCCCGCCCCCACAGGGCCGGTGGCGCCGTCGACACTGCCCGCGGACACCGCCACGTTCGTCGGACGGGGGCGGGAACTGGCCTCGCTGCAGGCTCTGTTGGCCCCCGGAAGCCCTGTCCGGCGCGGCCTGATCACCGGCATGGGCGGGGTCGGCAAGACGGCCCTCGCCCTGCGCGCCGCGCACACCAGCAGGTACCACTTCCCCGACGGGCAGCTGTACGTGGACCTCGCGGACGAGGACGGCACCGCCCGGGATCCGCGCGAAGTCCTGGTCCGGCTGCTGCGCGCCCTCGGCGAGGAGACGGCGGCCGGCGACGGGGCGTACGGCGGGGGAATGTCCCCCGCCGTGGCGCTCCGCCCCGGTCTCGACGAGCTGGTGCGCCGCTACCGCGCCCGTACCGCCGGACGGAAGCTGCTGGTCGTGCTGGACAACGTGTCCGACACCGAGCAGCTCGCCGCGCTCCTCCCCGGCGGTGAGGAGCCCGCGGTTCTCGTGATCGGTCACGCGCACCTCGCCGCCGCCATCGGCCCGCACACCACCGTCGTCGAACCGCTCGGCGACGACGACAGCCTGGCCCTGCTGGCCGCCGCCGTGGGTGTCGGGCGGGTCGCCGAGGACCTGGCAGCCGCCCGAGAGATCATCGCGTACTGCGGCGGCGTCCCGCTCGCCCTGCGGACGGCAGGCGCCCGGCTCGCCGCCCGCCCCCACTGGTCGCCGGCACTGCTGGCCGGTCTGCTCGCCGCCCCGGCGAACCGGCTGCGCGAACTGCGTTTCGGCGGCCTGGACATGGCCCGCTCCCTGCGCTCCTGGCTGCGGCTGACCGGCGTGGCGGAGGACGACCTGCGCCTGTGCTCCGCGCTGGGCGAGCGCTCCTTCTCGGCCGCGACCGCCGCCGCCGTACTCGAACTTCCCGTCGTCCTGGCCGAGGACCTGCTGGAGCGACTGGCCGACGCCTCGCTCATGGATCCCGCGGAACCGTCCGGAGGGACGAACGGGGTTCCGCAGTACCGGTTCCACCGGCTCGTGCTCTGCTACGCACGCTCCCTGCCCGTCCGGATCCCCGTCGACACCGCGCTGCCGGTGGCGAGTTGAGCAGCTTCCCACCGCCCCCGTCCATTCTCGGCCCATCGCCGCCTCACACCACGAGAGACAAGAGGATTATGAGCAACGACGCAGTAGTGCTGACGTCGGTGACGAAGACCTACCGAACGGGCGACCACACGGTCAGAGCACTCGACGGAGTCTCGCTCGCCCTGCCGGCCGGGAGTTTCACTGCGATCATGGGTCCCTCGGGATCGGGGAAATCGACCCTCCTGCAGTGCGCGGCGGGCCTCGACCGGCCCGACGGCGGCTCCGTCGCCCTCGGCGGCACCGAGCTGACCGGCATGTCCGAGAGCGAGCTGACGCTGCTCCGGCGCAACCGGATCGGCTTCGTCTTCCAGCAGTTCAACCTGATGTCGATGCTGACCGCCGAACAGAACGTGGCGCTTCCGCTGCGGCTGGCCGGCCGCAAGCCCCCGCGCGGCGCGGTGGCGGAGGCATTGGGCCGGGTCGGCCTCGCCGACCGCGCCCGCCACCGGCCCTCCGAGCTGTCCGGCGGCCAGCAGCAGCGTGTCGCCCTGGCCCGCGCCCTGATCACCCGGCCCGAGGTGCTGTTCGGCGACGAGCCGACCGGCGCCCTGGACTCCTCCACCGGCCGCGAGGTACTCGCCCTGCTGCGCGGTCTGGTCGACAACGACGGCCAGACCGTCGTCATGGTGACGCACGACCCGCAGGCCGCCTCCCACGCGGACCGGGTGGTCTTCCTCGTCGACGGCCGGGTCAGCGGCGAGCTGCTGCGGCCCGCCGCCCACGAGATCGCCGCGCGGATGACCGAGCTCGAGGAGATCTCGTGCTGAGTGTCGCCCTGGCCACGGTGCGGGCCCGTTGGGCCCACTTCGTGGGTGTCTTCCTCGCCGTCGCGCTCGGCGTCGGCCTGACCGCCTCGATGGGGCTCGCGCTGGCGGCCACCCTCGACGCGCCGCAGGAACTCAAGGACCGTGACGCGGACGCCGTGCTCACGGTCAACGCCATGCTCGGCACCGCCTCGGCCGTCACCACCTTCACCTCCGTCTTCGTCGTCGCGTCGGCGTTCGCCTTCGCGGTGGCCCAGCGCCAGCGCGAGTTCGGCCTGCTCCGCATCGCCGGGGCGACCCCCCGCCAACTGCGGGTCGCCGTCCTCGTCGAGGCGGCCGTGGTGGCCGTCCCCGCCGCACTGGCCGGGATGCTGATCGGCAGCGTGGGCGGCCCCGCCCTGATCGACTGGATGGCCCGGGAGCGGCTCGCGCCCGCGTGGCTCACGACGGGCGACCAGGTGTGGCCCTACGCCGTGGCCTTCGCGATCGGGCTCGTGGTCGCTCTCACCGGCGCGTTCGCCGCGTCGGGCCGGGCGGCCCGCACCAGCGCCATCGAGGTGCTGCGGGAGGCGGCCGTCGACAAGCGGGTGATGACGGTCGGACGGTGGGTGTTCGGCGGGCTGCTGCTGGCCGGCGGGCTGGTCCTGTTCGTCCAGCAGCTGGTGTCCGACCCGGCGAACCTGCTCAAGCGCAAGACGTACACCACCGAGCCGATGCTGCTCATCGGCGCGTTCGCCCTGCTGGCCCCGCTGGCCGCCGGACCGTTGGTACGGCTCGTCGCCCGGCCGCTGGAGTCCGCCCGGGGCGCGGTCGGCACCCTGGTGCGCGAGAGCGCGACCGCCGGTGTCCGGCGGACCTCCGCGATCGCCGCCCCGGTGCTCGTCAGCGTTGCCCTGGCCGGGTCCCTGCTCGGCTCGACGGACACCGTCGGCGCGGGCAAGACGGACGAGATCCGCAACCGTACGGTCGCGGACTTCGTCGTCACCCCGGCGTCCGGGGGGACGCTGGACGACGCCGCCGTCCGGGCGGCCGCGGTGCCGGGCAGCCGTACCGCGGTCACGGCGCCCACCACGGTCGAGTACCTCTACGAGGGTCTGGTGCGGGTGCCCGAGCCGGGCCGGGTCGTCGATCCGGCGGTCTTCGCCGAGCTGTCGAGCCTCCCGCTGATCGCCGGGTCGGTGAAGGACCTGAACGACCGGTCGATCGTCGTCAACGACGAATGGCCGGTCACCGAGGTCGGCAAGCAGGTCGACGTCTGGCGGTCGGACGGCGCCAAGGTGACGCTGACCGTCGCCGCCGTGATGCGCAGGGGCACGGGCAGCAACGGCGTGTACGTGACCGCCGCCAACGCCCCCGGCGCCCGTCCCGACCGGGTCGAGGTCCGGGTGGACCAGGGCGCGGACCGGGCGCAGGTCGGGGCCGCCCTGGCCGCGGCCGTGCGTCCGCACGGCGCCGTGTCGGCCACGGCCGAGGAGTGGATCGCAGCCTCGCAGCCGGAGACCAAGCGGGAGAGCCGGTTGGCCGTCTTCGTGGTGCTGGGGCTGGCCCTGATCTACTCCCTGATCGCCCTGGCCGGGACGGCGGTCGCGGCCGCCGGTGACCGGCGCCGTGATCTGGCGACGCTGCGGCTGACCGGGGCCACCGGCGGCCAGGTGCTGTACGTGGTGGCCGTCGAGGCGGCCGTCGTGGTGGTGGCGGGCGCGCTCCTGGGTTTGGTCGTGACCACGCTCAACGTGATGGGCACCTGGTCCGCGCTGTCCGTACTGGTCGGGTCCGGGGCCCCGCTGGCACTGCCGTGGGCGGCGATGGCCGCGGTGACGGCGGCCTGTGCCGCGGTCGCCGTCCCCGCCTCGGTCCTGGCGGCGGCGGCCGCGCTGCGCGGACGCCCCGCCCCGGGCGGGGCCGCCTGACCCACGGTCCGGCCGGCCGCGCACGGTCCGCTCCGCACGGGTCCGGTACCCGCCCCCGGCACGCCCGGGGCGGGTACCGCACGGCGACGCCTACCCGCCCCGGGCGCCGGTCCGGGGCCGGTCAGCCCTTGCAGGCGTCGTCGAGGCGGGCGGAGGCCTTCTCCAGCCGGGTGAAGGTCTTCTCGATGCCGGCGACCTTGCCCCGGGCGGGGTCGGAGCTCCGGACCTGTTGGGCGAACTCGTCGTAGGCGTCAGCGAATTCACCGAGTGCGCTCTTGACCTTCCGGTCGGTGGAGCGCTCCCCCGCCGCACGCAGTTCACGGGCGAGCCCGCCGGCGTTCGCGGCGGCCCCCTCGGGATCCTTCTCCAGGTCCGCGGACGAGTCGGCGAAACGGTCGGCCGAGGCGATGCTCTGGCCGCACGGGTACGGTGCGGCGGACCCGGTCTTGTCCTGGCATCCGGCCAGTGCGGCGATCGCGACCGCGGCGACGGCGAGCGATGTGAAGGCGCGAAGCCGGGTTGTGCGCATCAGTAACCACCCCACTGGATGAGGACCTGCTCGCGCTCCGCCTGGGAGAGCAGGTCGACGGAGCCCACGGAGAGTTCCGGGGTCTGGGCGATGCTCTCCAGTGCGCGTACCGTGCGCTCCAGGAACACCCGCGCCTCGTCGGCGCCGAAGACGTCCGGGCGGTGCCCGAGCCGCAGCTCCAGGCCACCCTCGACCGGTACGGCGATCAGCCGCAGCGGGTAGTGCGTCGCGTCGTCCACGGCGAGCCCGGTCAGCCGCGGCCCGACGACCGCGGCGGCCAGCGCCCCGGTGTCCAGGGGGTAGTTGACGAGCATGGTGGTCGTGTCGAACAGGTCCCGGCCGACGGTCAGGCGCTGGACGCGGGACAGGGCCACGTGGTGGTGGGCGATCAGCCGGACCTGTTCCTCCTGGAGCCGGGAGAGCAGCGCGTGCAGCGGCTCCCGGTCGTCGAGGCGGACCCGTACCGGCAGCGTGTTGCAGAGCATGCCGATCATGCGCTCGACCCCGGGCACCTCGGCCGGCCGGCCGGAGACGGTGGCGCCGAAGACGACGTCCCGGCTGCCGGTGGCCTGGGCGAGGACCAGCCCCCACGCCGCCTGGTACTGCGTGTTGAGGGTGACGCCGTACGCCCGTCCGCGCTCGGCGAGCCGCGCGAGCAGCTCGTCCGGAACCAGGTGGGTGACCTGCTCCTGCGGTACGGGGGCGAGGTCCGCGGCCCCGGGGGCGACCAGGGTGGGCTCCTCGACGCCGCGGAGGTAGTCCGTCCAGGCGGCCTCGGCCCCGGCCTTGTCCTGGGCGCCCAGCCAGCCCAGGTAGTCCTGGTAGGGGGCGACCGGCGGCAGGCTCGCGCCGCGGTCCGCCCAGAGGGCGAAGAGCTCCTGGACGGCGACGGGCAGCGACCAGCCGTCCCAGACGATGTGATGGGTGCTCAGCAGCAGCCGGTGGCGCTCGGGGGCCAGCTTGACCAGCAGGAACCGCAGCAGTGGCGCTCGGGTCAGGTCGAAGCGGCGGGCCCGCTCGGCGGCGGCGAGCCGTAGCGCCTCCGGCTGCCGTGCGGCAGCCGGCAGAGTGCTCAGGTCGGCTTCGGACCACGGGAGTTCCGCCCGGGCGGACACGACCTGGACGGGTTCGCGGACCCCTTCGTGGTGGAAGCCGGCCCGCAGGTTGGCGTGCCGGTCCAGGAGGGCCTGGCCCGCGGCGCGCAGGGCCGGGGCGTCCAACGGGCCCTCGAAGTCGACGGCGACCTGCATGTTGTACGTGTCGGCGACCGCCTCGAAGGCCCCGGGCGCCCTCGGGCCCGCCTCCGTGGTCGCGGCGGCGTGCTCGGTCTCCACCGCGTGGAACAGGAAGCCCTCCTGGAGTGCGGTGAGCGGCAGGACGTCCACCAGCCCGGGGACGGCCGCCTCCAGCATCTCCACGTCCTGCTGGGTGAGCGTGGCCAGCGGGAAGTCCGAGGGGGTGCGGCCGCCCGCGCCCGGCTCGGCCGCGTGCGCGGCGAGGCCGTGCAGGGCCTGCGACCAGAGCTGTGCCAGCTCGGTCAGGGTCTCCTCGCTCAGCACCCCCGCGGGCGCCGCCCAGTCGGCGTACAGCTCGGGCCCCTCGGCGGTCTCCCGCGCCAGGACGTTGATCTCCAGGACGTGCGCGGCGGGCAGCCCCGGGTCCGCTCCGTCGGGCAGCGCGTCGCCCGGCAACGGCTGCCAGGGCCCGGCGTCCCCGGAGATGCCCAGCCGGCCCAGGTAGTTGAAGAGCACCTGCGGTGCGGGCAGTGCCGACAGCCGGTCCCGGGTCTCGGGGTCGAGGTGGAGCAGCGGTCCGTGGCCGAGGCCGTCGCCGGGCACGGCGAGCAGCTGCTCCTTGACCGCCTTGACCGCGCGGCCCACGGCGGGCCCGCCCCGGACGACCTCGTCCCAGTCGGCGGTGCCGGGGTCGATCAGCACGGGGTGGACGGCGGTGAACCAGCCGACGGTGCGTGACAGGTCGAGTCCGCCCGTCTCGCCGCGGCCGTGGTGTTCCCGGTCGAGGAGGAGCGCGGTGCCGGGGGCGGCGGTGCGGCGGCCGCGCCATTCGGCGACGGCGAGGCCGAGCGCGGTGAGCAGGACGTCGTCGATCCGGCCGTGGAAGGCGGCGGGGACCTGGCCGAGGAGCGCGCCGGTGACCCCGGCCGGGACCGTGGTGCGGATGTGCCGGGCGGTGGCCGCGGTGTCGGTGGCCGGGTCGACGGGGCGGTCACCGATCCCGGGCTGCGGGACGTCGCTCAGCGCTTCCCAGGCGGCGAGTTCGCCGCGCCGGCCGCCTGCCTCGGCGTGGCGGACCTGCTGGGTGGCCCAGGTGCGGTACGAGGTGGGCACGGGCGGCAGGGTGGGGGCGCGGCCCTCGGCGAGGGCTTCGTAGGCCGTCTTCAGGTCGGGCAGCAGGATCCGCCAGGAGACGCCGTCGACGACCAGGTGGTGGATGGCGAGGAGGAGCCGGCCGGGGGCGCCGGGTCCGGCGTCGAAGCGGACGGCCCGCACCATCTGCCCGGCGGCCGGGTCGAGGCCGTCGCGGGCGGCCTCGGCGGCCGAGCGGACGGCGGCGTCGAGGGCGGGGCCGTGCAGCCCGGCGATGTCGACGGCGGTCAGCAGTGCGGGATAGCGGACACCCTTGCGCAGGACGAGCAACTGGTCGTGGGTGCGTTCCAGTCGGGCGCGCAGGGCGTCGTGACGGTCGAGCAGGACGTGCAGGGCCTCGCCGAGGAGTTCGTGGTCGGTGTCCGGTGGCAGGGCGATCAGCATCGCCTGGTGGAAGGTGTCGCTGCTGCCGCCGCGGGCGAGGACGGAGCGGGCGACGGGCGGCAGCGGGACGGGGCCGAGGGCCGCCAGGGCGGGTTCGGTGACTGCGCCGGGCGCGTCCTCACCGCGGGCTGCGACGGCGAGCGCCTCGACCGTACGGAGCTTGAACACCTCGGTGGGGGTGAGCCGCAGTCCGTGTTCCCGGGCCTTCGCCACCAGTTGGATGGCCATGATGCTGTCGCCGCCGAGGTCGAAGAAGGAGGCGTCGGTGCCTGCCCGGTCGGTCCCGAGGACCTCCTGGAAGAGCCGGGTGAGGATCTCCTCCCGTTCGGTGACGGGGGCGCGTCCGGCGGCCTCCTGCTCGGTGGTGTCCGGCGCGGGCAGGGCGGCCCGGTCGATCTTGCCGTTGGGGGTGAGCGGCAGCGCGTCGAGGACGACGACGGCCGAGGGCACCATGAACGGCGGCAGGACGGTGGCGAGCCGGGCACGCAGTCCGGCGGGGTCGAGGGGAGCGGCGCCGGGCGCGGCGGCGGTGTAGGCGACGAGGCGGCGGTTGCCGGGCCGGTCCTCGCGGACGACGACCACGGCCTGGGCGACGCCGTCCTGGCCGGCCAGGACGGTCTCGATCTCGCCGGGTTCGATGCGGTAGCCGCGGATCTTGACCTGGTGATCGGCGCGGCCGACGTAGTCGAGGTAGCCGTCGGGGTGCCATCGCACCAGGTCCCCGGTGCGGTACATGCGGTCGCCGTCGGGGCCGAACGGGCAGGGGACGAACCGGTCGGCGGTCAGGCCCGGACGGCCTGCGTAGCCGCGCGCCAGGCTGGGCCCGGCGGCGTACAGTTCGCCGGCGACGCCGGGCGGCACCGGTCGCAGCCGCTCGTCGAGGACGTAGACGCGGGTGTTGTGGACGGGGCGGCCGATGGGCGGCGCGCCGGGGACGGTGCCGGGGGCCCCGTCACCGGGTGCGGCGGCACGCAGCGGAGCGCTCAGGGTGGTGCAGACGGTGGCCTCCGTCGGCCCGTACGCGTTGACCATCCGGACGCGACCGGACCAACGGGTGACCAGCGCGGGTGGGCAGGCCTCCCCGCCGACGATCAGGGTGCGTACGCCGGGCAGGGCGCCCTCGGGGATGACGGACAGGGCGGCGGGCGGCAGCAGGATGTGGGTCACGCCCTGCCGGGCCACGAGCTCGACCAGGCCTTCACCGGGCAGCAGCTGCTCGGAGGGGGCGAGGACGAGACGGCCGCCGGAGAGCACCGCGGCGATGACGTCGAAGGTGGCGGCGTCGAAGCTGGGCGAGGCGAACTGCAGGACCCTGCTGTCCCCGTCGACGGCGAGGTGCTCGCGCTGCGCCGCGGCCAGGGAGGCGATACCGGCGTGGGTGACGGCGACGCCCTTGGGGCGGCCGGTGGAGCCCGAGGTGTAGATGAGGTAGGCCGGGTTGGCCGGGGTCAGCGGGGCGGTCCGGTCGGCGTCGGTGGGGTTGTCGGCACGGCGGGCGGCCACGGCGGCGGCGGTGGCCGGTTCGTCGACGACCAGCCGGGGGCAGCCGTCGGGGACGACGGACGCCAGCGCGGCGGTGGTCACCGCGCACACCGGACGCGCGTCCTCGACCATGTACCGGATGCGGTCGGCCGGGTAGTTGCCGTCGACGGAGAGGTAGGCGGCGCCCGCCTTGACGGCGGCGAGGAGTCCGGTCAGCCAGAGCGCCGAGCGCGGCAGGACGAGCGCGACGGTGGTCTCCGGGCCGGCACCGCCGGTGACGAGCTGGTGGGCGAGCCGGTTGGCCCGGGCGTTCAGCTCGGCGTAGGTCAGCTCGCCCTCGTCGTCGGCGACCGCGATCCGGTCGGGGGTCCGGGCTGCCTGCGCCTCGAACAGCTGTGTCAGGGTGACGGGTTCGACGCTGTCGCCCGGGGTCTCGTTCCAGTCCTCCAGGATCGTGTGCCGCTCCCCGGCGCCGAGCAGCGGGAGGGTGTCGAGGGCGCGCTCCGGTTCGGCGACTGCCGCGTCGAGGAAGTCCAGGAAGCGGCCCAGGTACGAGGCGACCTCGGAGGAGGAGTACCGGGCCGGGTCGGCGTCGAGGTCGAAGCGCAGGCCGGTGCCGTCCGACCGGTCGTACACGGCGAGCGCCAGTCCGTCGACGGGGCCGAGGGAGAGGTTGTGGGCGGTGGCCCGGTGGCCGCCGAACTCCAGCTGGTAGTCGAAGGCCATGATGTTGACGACCGGGCCGATCAGGCCCATGTCGGTTCCGGTCAGGCCGAGTTCACGGCGCAGGTCCTCGTACCGGCACCTCTGGTGCCGGACCACGGTGCGCACCCGCCGCGAGACCTCCGGCAGCAGGTCGCACAGGCTCCGGCCGGGCTCGACGGTCAGATGGAGCGGCAGCACGGTCGAGGCGAAGCACGGGGTGACGCGGGCGGCCTTCCCGGTGCGGCCGGTGACGGGCAGGCCGAGGACGATGTCACTGCGGCCGGTCATCCGGGACAGGAAGGCGGCGGTCGCCGCGATCAGCAGGACGGGTCCGCGGGTGCGGCCCTCGCGGGCGGTCGCCGCGATCCGCTCGGCCCGGCCGGGTCCGACCGTACGGGTACGGCGGATGAACGCGGGCTCACCGGCGGCGAGTTCGGCCGCGGTGGGGGCGCCCTGCCCGGTCCCGGGCAGCGACGCGGGGGCGGGGATCGACTCCAGCAGCTCGGCCCAGTAGGCGCGGTCGGCCGCCGACGCCTCGCCGGCGCGGTCGGCGGCGTCCTCGTCCAGGACGTCGGTGAGGGGCAGGAACGTGCACGGCTCGGCCGGCCGGCCCTCGACCAGGCCGCTGTAGAGCTCGGCGAGGCGGCGGCCCACCATGCCGCCGGCGACGCCGTCGATCACCAGGTGGTGGTAGCGGTGGAAGTAGAGGAACCGCTCCTCGGCCGTCTTGATCAGGGCGTACGTGGCCAGGCCCCCGGCGGCGAGGTCGACCGGGCGGTTGAGGTCGGCCCGCATCCACGCCTCGGCGGCAGCCGTCGGGTCGGGCCGGTCGCTCAGGTCGAGGAACGGCAGCTCGGGCAGGCTGTCGTCCAGGTACTGCCACAGGCCGTCGTCGTCCTCGGAGATGGTGCGCACCCGCAGCGTGTCCGCCTCCAGGAGCAGCGCGTGCCAGGCCTGTTCGAGCAGGGCGTGGTCGACGTGGCCGTCGATGGCGAAGTACTCGGCGACGTTGTGGCTGCGGCCGGTCGTGTCGAGCTGGTGCGCGAAGTAGAGCCCTCGTTGCGCCGCCGTCAGCGGCAGCCGCTGGGGCGGGAACCGGCGGGGCGGGAACGTCTCATGCGTGGCGGTCATGGCGGTCTCCAGCGAGGTCGGGGCCGAGCCGGCCGATGAGGTACTCCATGAGCGGGGCGGCCCGCCCTTCGAGGTAGAAGTGGCCGCCGGGGAAGGTGTGGACCCGGTGTCCGGCGACGGTGTGACGGGCCCACTCGGCGGCGTCCTCGGGGGTGCAGGAGGCGTCGTCGGACCCGGTGATGACGGTGAGCGGGCAGGTCAGCGGGGCTCCGGGGGCGAAACGGTGGCCGGCGAGCAGCTGGAAGTCGCCGTGCAGGGTGGGCAGGGCGAGCTCGAAGAGCTCCGGGATCTCCAGGAGTTCGGCCCCGCTGCCGCCGAGGCGCCGGACGTACGCCTTGACGGCGTCGGCGTCCGGCAACCGCAGCCGGTCGCGCTGGTCGATGTGGGGGGCCTTGCGCGCGGAGGCGAAGAGGTGGACCACGGCGTTCGGGCGTCGTGGGCGGAGCACCCGGGCGGTCTCGAAGGCGAGGGTGGCTCCCATGCTGTGCCCGAAGAAGGCGGCCGGGCGGTCGAGCCAGGGCGTCACGGCCCGGGCGAGTTCGCCGACCATGACGGACAGGTCGGTGATCAGGGGCTCGTCGAACCGGTCCTGGCGGCCGGGGTACTGCACCGCGACGACCTCGACCTGCGGGGGTGCGGCCTCGGCCAGTTCCCGGAAGGCGGAGGCGCCGCCGCCCGCGTGGGGGAAGCAGAAGAGCCGGACCCGGGCGGCGGGGCGGGGGGCGAAGATGCGCAGCCAGTCGGAGGCGGTCGGGGTCGAGACAGTACGCACGGGCTCATCCCTCCGTCGGGGCGGCGGGGCCGGTGCCGGCTGCGGGGTCGTACGGTTCGGCCATCGCGACCGCGATCTTGCGAGGCCCGGTGAAGGGCTCCCGGCCGTGGGACGCCAGCATGTTGTCCACGACCAGGACGTCGTCCTTGCGCCAGTCGAACCGGACGCTCGCCTGCCGGTAGCAGGACCGCAGGTGGTCCAGTACGTCGTCCGGGATCCGGCCGCCGTCGCCGTAGTACGTGTTGCTGGGCAGGTCCTCCTCGCCGAAGAGTTCGAGCAGCCCCGAGCGCACCTCGGCGGGCAGGGTCGTGTGGTGGAAGAAGGTGATGTGGTTGAACCACACCTCCTCGCCCGTCTCCGGGTGGCGGTGCACCGCGTCGCGGACCGCCCGTGTCCGCATCCCCCCGTCCGGGAGCCACTCCAGGCGCAGGTCCTTGGTCCGCGCCAGGCGCTCCACCTCGGCCCGGTCGTCCGTGTTGAAGACCGTCTCCCAGGGGATGCCGAAGCGCGGGTGGAAGGTGCGGGTGGCCATCCAGCGGCGGCGGGTGAACTCCTCGCGCACGTCCGGGTGGACGAGGGAGAGGATCCGGCGGGTGTCGGCGAGCGGGGTCGCGCCCAGGGTGTCCGGCTCGGTGATGCAGAAGAAGTACAGCAGCCGCGGCCAGACCGACTGGTAGGAGTTCTCGTTGTGCAGGAAGATCTCCTCGTCCGGCGGGTAGTCCGTCGAGGTGTAGACGTTGCCCTTGATGGTGGAGCGGGGAGAGGAGCGTTCCGAGTACGTGAGGGGGGCGGTCGACAGAGCCCGTACGGTCGCGTCGAACCCGTCCACGCCGTCCAGCGGGAAGCCGCGCAGCAGGACCGCGCCGTGCTCGCGCAGCGCCGCGCGCAGGGCGGGGCGCTCGGCGTCGACGTACTCGGTGATGCCCGGGTGGGTGCCGTCGTCCTCGAGGAGGACGGGCAGCAGCCGGGTCTGCTCGGACTGGGAAGTCGTCATGACGTGGGTACCCCTTCGCCGTCGTGTGCGTCGTCGTGTGCGTCGTTGTCGTGTGCGTCGTCGTGCTGCCGGTCGGCTTCGGGCCCCGCGGCGGGGCTGTCGGGCTCGCGGCCGGCCGAGCGGATCGCCGGGCTCAGGGCCGCGAGCAGCGCCATCAGGGCCATCGCGACGGCGAGGCCGAGGACCGTGCCGGAGGTGGAGAAGGCCGCGAGGAGCAGGCCGCCGACCAGGGCGCCCGCCGAGTTCATCCCGGAGGCCATGAGCATGAACACGCTGCTCACCCGGCCCTGCATCTCGTCCGGGGTGATCCGCATCTGGTGCACCCCGGCTCCGACGTTCATCAGCGACCCCGCGAAGGCCATCCCGCCGCACAGCGCACCGAGGCCCACCGGGTCGGTGATCAGCGCGACCGGCGCCAGCAGGAGCGCCCACAGGACGAACGCGCTGATCACCACGGTCGACGGAGCCAAGCGCTTCAGCCACCAGGAGGCGCTGAGCGCGCCCAGCGCGCCGCCCACGCCCTCCATCACCCCGAGCACCCCGAGCATCGCCGGGGAGTGCCCGGCCTCCTTGAAGATCAGGACCAGGGAGAGGTTGAGGACCTGGAAGAGCATGTTGCTGCCGGCCACGAGCCCGACGGCGGCGCGCATGAACTTCTGCCGCCACACCCACGAGACGCCCTCGGCGACCTCGGTCGCGAGGCGGCGCGGCGGCCCGGTGCGCTCCTCCTGGAGGTCGCGGCGGATCAGCAGCAGGCTGACCAGGGCCAGCAGGTGCGCCACCGCGGTGACGCCGAACGGAAGCCAGCGGGTGAGGGCGAACAGGGCGGTTCCCGCGGGCTGCCCGAGCAGGGAGGCGACCTGGCCGCGGGCCTCGTTCTGGGCGACGGCGCCCGCCAGGTGCTCGGCGTCCACGACGTTGCGTACGGCGGCCCGTTCGGCCAGCCGGTAGAACACGAACGCCGTGCCCTCCAGGAAGGCCGCCGCCATCACGTGCGGCAGCCACGGCCGGCCGGCGACCAGCGCCACGGCGACACTGCCCATGGCCAGGATGCCGACGAGGTCGCAGACGATCATCAGCTTGCGCCGGTCCCAGCGGTCGACCAGTGCCCCGGCGGGCAACTGCACCAGCAGGTGCGGCAGCAGTGCGGCGAAGCCGACCAGACCGGCGCCGGCCACCGACCCCTGCCAGATCATCAGCAGCGGGTACGCCGCCTGGGCCGCCTGCACGCCGAGGAGGGAGAAACCGGCGCCGGTCCACAGCAGGAGGAAGTCGCGGTTGCGGCGCAGCGGCTTCGCGGGGGTCTCGGAGGTCTTCGGGCCGTCGGGGACGGGCCGCTCGTCGAGGAGTGTCATGCCGCCCGGAACTCCCGGTCGCCGTGTGCGGGGACGGGCAGCGAGGCGGCACACCATTCGAGGACGGCCATCGCGCTGTGCGCCTTGTTCTCCGCCTGCTGGAAGGCGATGCTGTGCGGCCCGTCGAGGACCTCGGCGGTGACCTCCTCGCCGCGGTGGGCGGGCAGGTCGTGCAGGAAGACCGCCCGCGGGCTGG
This sequence comes from Kitasatospora sp. NPDC057542, assembly GCF_042801945.1. NCBI lineage: Bacteria > Bacillati > Actinomycetota > Actinomycetes > Kitasatosporales > Streptomycetaceae > Kitasatospora > Kitasatospora sp. NPDC057542. The sequence goes on along the minus strand of NZ_JBHVFE010000001.1, from coordinate 90,418 downwards.
TCTTCCACAGCGCGTCCGTCACCTGGAACGGGACGAAGCGCTCCCGCCAGTCGGCGTCCGGCTTGCTGGTCCCGGTGGTCTGCCAGCGGGTGGTGTACACGGCGTCGAAGTCGCCGGGCAGGTCCGCCATGTGGTGGTGCTCGGTCAGGACCGACCCGGCGGCCCGGGCGTGGGCCAGGGCCCGGCGTCGGACGTCCGGGTCGAGCCCGTAGCCGGGCGGGGTGCGCAGCTCCAGGGTGGTCCCCCGGTAGCGGGTCAGGCCGAGTGCGAGCGCCGCCGCCGTGTTGTTGCCCTCGCCCACGTACAGGACGCGCAGGCCCTCGATCCGGCCGAACCGGCCGAGGAACGTGGTGAGGTCGGTGAGTCCCTGGGTGGGGTGCTCCTGCGCGCTCATCGCGTTGACCACCGACATCCGGTGCTGGGCCGCCCAGCCGCGCAGCTCGGCGGTCTCGCCCGCCGTCCGCGCGACCAGGACGTCGAGCATCCGGGAGAACACCCGTCCGGTGTCCTCGCTGGTCTCGCCGGTGTTCAGCTGGAGATCGCCCGCGCCGTAGCTGATGATCTGCCCGCCGAGGCGCAGGGCCCCGACGGAGAACGCGGTGCGGGTACGCGTGGACGTCGCGCGGAAGTAGACGCCGGTGATCCGCCCGTCCAGCGGCCGGGCCTGCGGTCCGCCGGCTTCGGTCCGGCCGGCGGCGAACGCGGCGCCGCGCTCCACCAGGGCGTACAGCTCGGCGTCGGTGAGGTCGTCGAGGGAGATGAGGTGTCGTGCTGACACGGAGTTCCTCCGTCAAAGGGGTGGTGAGGAAGCGAGGGGTTCAGGCCTGGTGGCCGGGTTCGGCCGACAGCGCCCTGACGACGTGCGGTCCGGTGTCTGCGTTGGTCAGGACGACCAGGCCGCTGCCCCGGGCGAGGCCGGCCGCGGCGACGGCGTGGTAGCCGGGCACGGTGCCGCCGTGTCCGTACTCCGTGTCGGAGCCGGTGCCGTCGACGAGCGTGCCGAGTCCGTAGAGCGAGTCCGGGTGGGCGGCGAGCATCTCCGCCGCGGACTCACGGGTGAGCAGCGCCCCGGGGAGCCCCTGGTGGGAGTCGCGCAGCGCGAGGAGCGCGCGGGCCAGGTCGCCCGCGGTGCTCCACAGCCCGGCGGCCGCGGTGTCGGTCCGGCCGTGCCCGGCCGCCCCGGCCCGCTGGACCGGACGGCCGCCGTCGTCGTGACCGGCCGCCGCGGTGGCGGGGAGGTTCCCGTAACCGCTGGAGTGCATGGCGAGCGGCTCCAGGACCAGGCGGCGCAGGACCGTGTCGAAGGGCTCGCCCGTCACGTCCTCCACCAACTGCTGCACGACGGCGTAGTTGGCGTCGGTGCTGCGGAACACCTCCCCGGGAACGGACTCCCGGCGCACGTGCTCCCGCAGCAGATCCGCGAGGGGCTGCCCCGGCTCGCCCGTGTAGGCGGTCAGGCCGGCCCGGTGGCTGAGCAACTGCCGTAGGGTGACCGGCCGTTCGCCGTCGCCCTGGCCGGGGACCCGCCAGCCGGTCAGCCGGTCGTTGACGTCCCCGTCGAGGGTCAGGAGCCCGTCCTCGACGAGCCGGAGCGCCCCGAGCGCGGTGACGAACTTCGACACCGACCCCACGCGGAAGGGCGTCGAGGCCGTGACCGGCTCGCTCTCCCCGGCCCGTAGGACCCCGTACGCCTCGACGCGCGCCACGCGCCCGCCCTCGACGACGGCCAACGACACCCCGGGCACACCGTGCCGCCGCATCAACCGCTCCACCTCCCCCGGCCGCCGGCCCTCGCCGACCGCGCGCCGCGCGGGGGCCGCCGCCGGGGCGGACGGGGCGGACGGGGTGGACGGGGTGGACGGGGTGGGCGCCGGTCCGGTCGACGTCGCCCGGGCCAGTGCCGCGACCGTCGGGTGGCGGTAGATCAGGAGGGCCGTGACCGGAAGGCCGCGCTCGCGGGCCTCGACGATCAGGCGGGGAACCAGCAGGGAGTGGCCGCCCAGGGCGAAGAAGCCGTCGTCACGGCCGACCCGGTCGAGGCCCAGTGCCTCGGCGAACAGCGCCGCCAGGGTCTCCTCGGCCTCGGTGCGCGGGGCGCAGTACGCGACCGCGCGGGCCGCGGCCGCCGCGTCGGGGACGGGGAGGGCGCGCTGGTCCAGCTTGCCGTTCGGGGTCAGCGGGATCGCGTCCAGCGGTGTGAAGCTCGCCGGCACCATGTACTCCGGCAGCCCGGCCGCGCAGTGCGCGGCGAGCACCGCCGCGTCCGCGCCGCCGTCCGGCTCGCGCGGGACCCAGTACGCCGCCAGGCGGACGTCCCCGGGCCTGTCCTCGCGGGCCACGACCACCGCCTGGCGCACCGCCGGGTGTTCCAGCAGTACGGCGGCGGTCTCGCCCGGCTCCACGCGGTAGCCGCGGATCTTGACCTGGTGGTCGATGCGGCCCACGAACTCCAGGCTGCCGTCGGGACGCCGCCGGGCCAGGTCGCCGCTGCGGTAGAGCCGGGCGCCGGGCGGGCCGAACGGGTCCGGCACGAAGCGGTCGGCCGTGAGGGCGGACCGGCCGAGGTAGCCGCGGGCCACCCCCGGACCGCCGACGTGGATCTCGCCGGCGATCCCGATCGGCACCAGGTCGCCCGACGCGTCGAGCAGGTGGATCGTCAGGTCGCTCAGCGGGCGCCCGATCGCGTTCCCGGCGCCGTCCGCGAAGTCGCGCTTCGTGAGCCGGTGGTAGGTGGAGTGCACGGTGGTCTCGGTGATCCCGTACATGTTCACCAGCGCCGTACGGCCCAGCCCGCACCGGTCGACCCACGGCTTCAGCTCGCCGATCTCCAGCTTCTCCCCGGCGAACACCACGGCCCGCAGGGACAGCCGTCCGATCCGCGGGTCGCCGTCCGCGGCGGCCGACACCAGGCCCCGGAAGGCGGTCGGGGTCTGGCTGAGGACGGTGACCTCCTCGTCGACCAGCAGGTCCAGGAAGTCCTCCGGCGAGCGGGTGGTCTCCCGCGGTACGACGACCAGGGTGCCGCCGTGCAGGAGTGCGCCCCACATCTCGAAGACGGACACGTCGAAGGCGTAGGAGTGGGCCATGCTCCACACGTCCGACTCGTCGAAGGCGTAGTGCTCCTGGGCCGTCGTCATCAGCCGTACCACGTTGGCGTGGGTGAGGGCCACGCCCTTGGGGCGGCCGGTCGAACCGGAGGTGTAGATGGTGTAGATCAGGTTCTCCGGGACGGAGACCGGCTCCGGGTCGTGGGCCGGCAGGCCCTTCCCGTCGGCCGCGTCCGCCATGAGGATCCGCTCGCCCTCGTACACCTTGTCCAGCAGCGGGACCAGCTCCGTGCCGGTGACGAGCAGCCGGGCCCCGGCGTCGGCGACGATGTGGCCGAGCCGCTCCACCGGGTTGGCCGGATCGAGCGGCAGGTAGGCCGCACCGGACTTGAGGATGCCGAGCAGCGCCGGGATCACGTCGACGCCGCGCTCCAGGCAGAGGCCGACCAGCTGCTCGGGGACCACGCCCTTGGCCCGCAGGAGGTGGGCGAGCCGGTTGGCGCGCTCGTTGAGCTCCCGGTAGGTCAGCGTGCCGTCGTGGGCGCGGACCGCGACCGCGTCGGGCGTCGCCGCCGCCTGGGCCTCGAACAGCTGGTGGACGAGGTGGGTGGCGGGCTCGGCCGCCGGGCCGCTCGACGCGGAGCCGAGGAGCCGTTCGCGTTCGCCCTCCGGGAGGTGGACGGTACGGGCGTCGCCGTCGAGGCCGGCGGCGATCGCCTCCAGGACCGAGCGGTACATGCCCGCCAGCCGTTGCGCGTGGGCCCGGTCGAGCAGCCGGGTGTCGGAGTGCAGGGAGATCCGGGAGGCGCCGTGCACCTGCACGGAGAGCCCGAACTCGGTCGGTGCCTCGCTGACGCCCGCCGAACCGTCCACGCGCCCGGTGTCCACCTGGTGGAAGTCCACGTAGTTGAAGTGGACGTCGAGCAGGCGGCGGCCGCCGCCCCACTCCCGCTGCACGGCCGGCAGCGGGTAGCGGCGGTGGTCCCAGATCTCGGCCTCCCGCGCGAACACCTGGCGCAGCAGCGCGCCCCAGGTGCGGGCCGTGCGGTCGTGCGGGAACGGCAGGGTGTTCAGCAGCATGCCGACCAGCCGCTCCGCACCGGGGGCCTCCGGCCGGGTGTGGAAGACCACCCCGGTGTGGAAGGCGTCCGCGTCGGTGAGCTGGCCCATCACCTTCAGGTGGGCGGCGAGCATCACCGTCTTGAACGGCACCCCGGCCTCGACGGCGCGGGCGCGCAGCCGGTCGGCGAGGCCGTCGACCGGGACCTGGACGCCGTACGGCTGCGCCGGCCGCGACGGGTCGCCCGCCCACTCGGCGGGCGGTACCAGCGGCGCGTGCCCGGTGGCGACCTTCTCCCAGAAGGCCCGGTCGGCGGCCGACTCCAGCGACTCCAGCTCGCCGGCGATCACGTCCGCGAACCGCACCGGTGTCTGCGGGTACGGGGCGGCGGCGCCGCCGTCGCGGATCTCCCGGTAGGCGTCGAGGAGTTCGCGCTGGAGCGTGTGCTGGCTCCAGCCCTCCAGGATCACGTGGGACTGGGTGAAGGTCATCCACCAGGTGCTCTCGCTCTCCCGGTGCGCGGCGACCCGCAGCAGCGGCGCCGTGCCGAGCTCGAACAGCGCGGCGCGCTCGGCGGCGACGAACTCCAGGAGGGCCCGCTCCAGTTCGGTACGGTCCAGACCGCGCAGGTCGTGGACGGCGACCGGCACCTCGGCGTCGGCGTGCACCACCTGGAGCGGCACCGAGTATCCGGTGATCCGCATCGAGGTGCGCAGGACCTCGTGCCGGGCGGTGACGGTCCGTACGGCCTGTTCGAGGGCCTGGGCGCTGAACGGGCCGTCGTCGTGGTACCGCAGGCTGACCACGGTGTGGTAGGCGCCCCGGTCGGTGTCACCGAGCTGCTCGGCCACCATGGCGAGCTGCGTCTGCGACAACGGGTAGGCGTCGACGGCGTCGACGGGCAGTGCGGCCCGGTCGGCGGCGTCGAGCAGCGCGAACGGCGCGACCCCGGTCGGCACGGTCGCGGTACCCGCCGGACCGGCCGGGTCCGCGGGGGCGGTGTGGACGGCGAGCGCGGCGATCGTGCGGTGCGTGAACACGTCCCGCACCGAGACGCGGTGGCCCGCGCCCCGCAGCGCTCCCACCAGGGCCACGGCCCGCAGGGAGTCGCCGCCGGAGTCGAAGAAGTCGTCCTCGACGCCCGGTTCGGCGACACCGAGGACCCGCGCCCACAGCTCGGCGACGGCAGCCTCCGCGGGAGTGCGGGGAGCGGTCCCGCCGCCCGTGGCATCGGCCTCCGGGGCGGGCAGCGCCTTGCGGTCGGCCTTGCCGTTCGGGGTCAGCGGCAGGGCGTCCAGGAGCACCACGGCCGAGGGCACCATCGCCGCGGGCAGGAACGTGCCGAGCTCGGCGCGGAGCCCGGCCGGCTGCGGTTCGGCGCCGGCGGCGGGCACCAGGTACGCCACCAGGCGCCGCACGCCCGGGACGTCCTCGCGGACCGCGGCGACGGCCGCGGACACGTCCGGCCGTTCGGTCAGCAGGGCCTCGATCTCGCCGAGTTCCATGCGGACGCCGCCGATCTTGACCTGGTGGTCGACGCGGCCCAGGAACTCCAGGCTGCCGTCGGCGTTCCAGGCCGCGACGTCGCCCGTGCGGTAGAGCCGGGAGCCGGCCGGGCCGAACGGGTCCGGGAGGAACTTCTCGGCGGTCAGGCCGGGGCGGCCGCCGTAGCCGCGGGTCACCCCGGCTCCGGCGACGTACAGCTCACCGGGCGCGCCGACCGGTACCGGTTCGAGCCTCCGGTCGAGCACGTGGAGGCGGGTGTTGCGCACCGGGTGGCCGATGGTGACCCGCAGGCTCCCGATCGGGTCGCCGGAGCCGATCCTGGCGTGGGTGACGTCGTCGGAGCACTCGGTGGGTCCGTAGGCGTTGACGAGCGGGATGCCCGGGAAGCGGGCGAACCAGCGGCGGGCGAGGTCCGGCGGCAGCGCCTCCCCGGTGACCACCATCCAGCGCAGGAAGGGCAGTTCGAGCGCGAGGGCGCCGGTGTCCCAGGCGTCGAGCGCGGCCCGCAGCAGCGCGGGTACGACTTCGAGGACGGTGACCCGCTCCGCGGCGGCGCGTGGGAACAGTTCCAGCGGGTCGGCCGCCGTGTCCCGGTCCTCGACGTGGATCCGGCCGCCCGCGGCGAGCGGGGCGAGCATCTGCCACACCGAGATGTCGAACGCGAGCGGGGCGTTGTGGACCACGCTGTCCCACGGGGTGAGGTCGAGGTCCTCGATCTTGGCCATCAGGTGGTTGCCCATGCCGCCGCGGGGCACCTGCACGCCCTTGGGCCGGCCGGTGGAGCCGGAGGTGTAGATGACGTACGCGAGGTTGTCCGGGTCCGCCGTCGGCTCCGGGTCGGTGTCGGGCAGGCCCGCCCACGGCGCGGCCGGGACCTCGTCCAGGATCCCGTCGAGCGAGACCTCCGCCGGGCGGCCCTGCGCCGCCTGCGCGTCCGGTCCGTCCTCGGTGAGCAGCAGCCGCACTCCGGCGTCCGCGATCAGGAAGCCGAGCCGCTCGGCCGGGTACGCCGGGTCGAGCGGCAGGTAGGCGCCGCCCGCCTTCAGCACGGCGAGGACGGCGACGACCGTTCGTGCCGACCGCTCGGCCCGCAGGCCGACCAGGGTGTCCGGGCCGACGCCCAGGGCGCGCAGCCGGTGCGCGAGCCGGTTGGCCCGGGCGTTGAGCCCGCCGTACGTGAGCTTCACCCCGTCGGCCGTCAGCGCGGTCCGGCCGGGGGTCAGGGCAGCGTGCCGGGCGAACTCCCGCTCCGGGGCGAGGGTCACGGGTTCGGTGTCCGTCCGGTTCCACGCCGCGAGCCGCTCCCGGTCGGCCTGGGCGAGCAGGGCTGCCCCGGCGTCGCCGTCCGGGTCGGCGGCCATCCGTTCCAGGACGGTGCGGTACATCTGCGCGAGCGCGTCGCCGCGCTCGCGGGAGACGATCCCGGTGCGGGTCTTGAGCGTCAGGCCCTCGCCGGAGGTGTTCACCTCCAGGTCGAACTCGGTGGCGCCCGCGCCCAGCGTGGTGGCGACGTCCACCGCCCCCTCGTCCACGACGTGGAAGTTCTGGTAGTTGAAGATCACGTCGATGAGGCGGTCGCCGCCCGCCTCCCGCTGGATCTCCGGGAGCGGGAAGCGGCGGTGCTCCCACATCGCGGTCTCCCGCGCGAAGACCGCGCCGACCAGCTCCCGCCAGGTGCGGGCGGTCCGCTCGTACGGGAAGGGGAGGGTGTTGACGTACATGCCGTACACCCGGTCGGCGCCGACGGCCTCGGGGCGGGTGTCGCAGATCAGACCGGTCTGGAAGGTCTCCTCGTCGGTGAGCCGGGCCAGCACCGACAGGTGGGCGGCGAGCAGCACGCTCTTGAGGGAGGCCCCGGCGGCGGACGCCAGGGCGCGCAGGGACGGCTCCAGGTCGCGCAGCGGCACCGACAGGTCGTAGCTCTCGTCCGCCTCGTGCGAGGGCGCCTGCCAGGCGGCCGGCAGGACGAGCCGCGGGTGGCGGGAGACGGTGTCCCGCCAGAACGCCCGGTCCCGTTCCGAAGCGAGCGCGTCCAGCTCCGCCGCCACGGTGTCGGCGAAGCGGACCGCGGCCGGGGGCGGCGCGGCCTGCTCGCGGCCGTCGCGCAGCTGCGCGTAGGCGCCGATGATCTCCATCAGCATCGCGTGCTGGCTCCAGCCCTCGGTGACGGCGTGGGACTGGGTCAGGCCCAGCCACCAGCCGTCCTCCTCGGTGTGGGCGCAGACCCGCCACAGCGGCCGGCCGGCCTCCACGTCGAAGAGCGTGGCGCGCTCGTCGGCGAGGAAGGCCTCCAGCGCCTCCCGGCGCCGCGCGCCCGGCTCCCCCGCCTCGCACAGGTCGCGCACGGTCACGTCGACATCCGCCTCGGCGTGGACGAGCTGGACCGGTACGGAGAAGGTGGTGAGGTCGAAGGAGGTGCGCAGCACGTCGTGGCGGGCCGCGACCACGGCCACGGCGCGCCGCAGGGCCACCGCGTCGAACTCCGCGGCGTCCCGGACCCGGTAGAGCGCGGCATGGTGGTAGGCCGCGCCGCCGTCCCCGCCCGGGGGCGGTCCGGCGAGCATCTCGACGACCATGCCGGTCTGCACCTGGGTCATCGGGTACGCGTCGTCGAGGCCGTCGGGCAGGGCCGCCCGGTCCGCCTCGGACAGCAGGGCGAACGGCTGCACCGAGCCCGCGGGGGCGGCCGGAGCGGGCCGGCCGGTGATCAGCTCGGCGATCCCGGCGATCGTGCGCCGGGCGAACAGGTCGCGTACGGAGACGTCGAACCCGGCCGCCCGGACGGCACCGACCAGGGCGACGGCGCGGATGGAGTCGCCGCCGAGGTCGAAGAAGCCGTCCTCGACACCGAACCGGTGGGGCTCCAGGCCGAGCGTGTCGGCCCAGATCTCCGCCAGCCGCGCCTCGACCGGCGTCCGGGGGGCGATGCCGCCCGTGGCGCCGATCGCCCGGTCGGAGTCGGCGGGCAGCGGCAGCGCGTCCCGGTCGAGCTTGCCGTTGCCGGTGAGCGGGATCCGCTCCAGCTCCACGCAGGCCTCGGGCAGCATGTACGCGGGCAGCTCCCGCGCGAGGTGGTCGCGCAGCTCGGCGGCGGGCGGCAGGTGCGCGCCGCCGGGGACGGCGTACGCGACGATCCTGCGCTCGCCGGGGGTGTCCTCGCGGAGCACCACCCGGGCCTGGGCGACACCCGGGTGGGCGGCCAGGCGGGCCTCGATCTCGCCGAGTTCGATGCGGTAGCCGCGCAGCTTGACCTGCTGGTCGGCGCGGCCCCGGTATTCGAGGGTTCCGTCGGCGAGCCGGCGCACCACGTCCCCGGTCCGGTAGAGCCGGGAGCCGGGCGGGCCGAACGGGTCGGGGACGTACCGGTCCGCGGTCAGCGCGGGGCGGCCCAGGTAGCCGTGGGCGAGACCCGCGCCGCCGACCAGGAGTTCGCCCGGGACACCGGTGGCGACGGGCCGCAGCGCGGCGTCGACGACGTACGCCCGGCTGCGCGGGATCGGGGTGCCGATCGGTACCGAGGCCGCGTCGGGGGCGAGGGCGGTGATGTGGTGGGTGGTGGAGAAGGTGGTGTTCTCGGTCGGCCCGTAGCCGTTGAGGAGCCGGCCGGGGGCGCCGCCCGCGAGGACGGCGCGGACCGTGACCGGGTCCAGGGCCTCGCCGCCGATCAGGACGGTGCCGACACCGGCGACGGCGTCCGGGACGCGCGCCACGGTGTGGTTGAACAGCGAGGCGGTCTGCCACAGGTGGGTGACGCCGTGCGTGCGCAGCGCGGTGGAGAGCGACTGCGGGTCCAGGACGGTCTCGCGGTCGAGGACCACGATCCGGCCGCCGTTCAGGAGCGGACCCCACAGTTCCAGGGTGGCGGCGTCGAAGGAGATGGAGCTGGCGTGCGCGAACCTCGTGCGGGCGCCGAGCGCCAGGTGGGCGGCGTCCCGGACGAGCCGGACGACGGCCCGGTGCGGGACGGCGACGGCCTTCGGGGTTCCGGTGGAGCCCGAGGTGGACATCACGTACGCGAGGTGTTCGGGTCCCACCGGGGCGCCGGGCCGGCCGGCGGCGGGCTCCGGGAGGGTGTCCGCGTACAGCACCGGGCCCGTCCAGCCAGGCACCCGGTCCGCCAGGCCGGTGGTGGTGACCAGGGCGGCGGCACGCGCGTCGGAGGCCAGGAAGGCGAGTCGCTCCGCCGGGTACTCGGGGTCGAGCGGCAGATAGGCCGCGCCCGCCTTGAGGACGCCGAGGAGGACGGCGACCAGGGCGGCGGAGCGCTCCAGGCAGACGCCGACGACCGCGCCCGGGACGACCCCGGCGCGCGCCAGGCCGTCGGCGACGGCGGTGGCGCGGGCGTCCAGTCGGGCGTAGGTGAGGGCGAGGCCGGTGGACCCACCGGTCCCGTCGGGGCCGGCGGGACGGTCCTCGGTCAGGGCGACGGCGTCCGGCGTCTCGGCGGCGCGCGCCTCGAACTCGCCGTGCACGGTGGTGACAGGGGCCGCGGCCTCCGTGGCCGCGCCGCTGAACTCCCCTACCTCACGGTCCAGTTCCCCGGCCGGCAGGTGGTGGTCCGCGCGGGCCGGTCCGGCGGCACCGGTCGCGGCCATCGACTCCAGGACCGAGCGGTACATCGCGGCCATCACGTCGGCGCGGTCCTGCGACAGCGCGTGGGTGTCGGAGCGCAGGCTGACCACTCCGGCGAGGGTGGTGACCCAGAGCGAGAACTCGGTGGAGCTGCTGTTGATGCCGTTGCCCTCGTCCTCGGCGCTGTCGTGGCCGGCCGCGTCGAAGTCGAGGTGGCTGTAGAGCACGTCGACGAGACGGCGCCCGCCGCCCCACTCGCTCTGGATCGCGGGCATCGGGTAGGTCCGGTGCGGCCAGGCCTCGGTCTCCCGGGCGAAGACCCGCCGGGCGAGCTCGCCCCAGGTGGCCGGGGCCGGCTCCGAGGGGAACGGCAGCGTGTTGAGGTACATGCCGAGGAGCCGGTCAGCGCCGGGGGCCTCCGGGCGGGTGTGGCCGACGAGACCGGTGAAGAACTCCGTCTCGTCGGTGAGCCGGCCGAGGACCGTCAGGTGGGCGGCGAGCAGCACGCTCTTGAGCGGCACGCCGGCGTCGGCGGCCAGGGCGCGCAGCCCCGGGGTGAGGTCGGCGTACGAGCACCCGGAGGCGACCGGCCGGGCAGGGGCCGAGGTGTCCCCGGCCCAGGCGGACGGCAGTGCGAAGCCGCTGCGTCCGCCGACGACGGACGCCCAGTAGGCGCGGTCCTCCGCCGAGTCGAGCGCGGTGAGTTCGGCGGCGACGGCGTCGGCGTAGCGGAGCGCGGGCGGCTCGGCGCTCACGGCGACCGGCTCCCGGCCGTCCCGCAGGGCCCGGTAGTGGTCCACGAGTTCGGCGAGCAGGGCGTGGTAGCTCCAGCCCTCCAGGATCGCGTGGTGCTTGGTGAAGGAGCAGCGCCAGGAGTCCTCCCCCTGGACGTGGACGTGCACGCGCAACAGCGGTCCGTCCGACGCCAGGTCGAAGGGGGTGGAGCGCTCGGCGGCGGTGAAGGCGGCGAGCGCGTCGCGGCGGCCGTCCTCGTCGAGCCCGGACAGGTCGGTCAGCCCGCAGGGGACGGCGGGCTCGGCGTGCACCAGCTGGAGCGGCACCGAGTAGGCGGTCAGGTCGAAGGAGGTGCGCAGGATGTCGTGGCGGGCCACGACCGTCCGCAGCGCCTCCCGGAACACGGCGGCGTCGAACGGCCGCTCGTCGCGCAGCAGGAACGAGGTGACGTCGTGGTAGTGGTGGGGGCCGTCGCCGGTGATGCTCTCGACGGCCATGCCGAGCTGGTTGAGCGAGAGCGGGTAGGCGTCGGCGAGGCCGGCGGGCAGGGCCGCCCGGTCCGCCTCGGTCAGCAGGGCGAACGGGGCGACGGCGGGCAGGGCCCCGGTGGGCGCGGGGCGGCCGGTGAGCCGTTCGCAGAGCGCGGCGACCGTCCGGCTCTCGAAGACGTCGCGAACCGTGACGTCGTACCCGGCGGTGCGCAGCGCGCCGACCAGGCCGACGGCCTTGATGGAGTCGCCGCCCAGGTCGAAGAAGCTGTCCAGGACGCCGATGCGCGCGGTGCCGAGGGCGGCGCCCCACACGGCGGCGACCTTCTCCTCCGCAGCGGTGCGCGGGGCGGTGAAGGCGGTGGCGCGGTCGGTCGCGGCCGGGGCGGGCAGGGCCCGCCGGTCCAGCTTTCCGTTGGGGGTCAGCGGCAGCCGGTCGAGGGTCAGGAAGGCCGCGGGGACCATGTGGTCGGGCAGCAGCGCCGCGCAGTGCGCGCGCAGCTGCGCGGCGTCGGGACCGTCGGCACCGGTGGTCCCGTCGGAGGCGACGAGGTACGCCACGAGGCGGCGGTCGCCCGGGGTGTCCTCGCGGACCACGGTACGGGCCTCGGCGACTGCGGGATGGGCGCCGAGGACCGCGTCGATCTCGGCGGGTTCGACGCGGTGGCCGCGGACCTTGACCTGGTCGTCACCGCGGCCGAGGAACTCCACGTCGCCGCCAAACAGGACCCGTGCGAGGTCGCCGGTGCGGTAGAGGCGGGCTCCCGCCGGGCCGTACGGGTCGGGGACGAAGCGGTCGGCGGTCGCCCCGGGGCGGCCCGCGTAGCCGCGGGCGAGGCCGGGCCCGCCGATGTACAGCTCGCCGGTGACCCCGGTGGGCACGGGCCGCATCCGGCCGTCCAGGACGTACTGGCAGGTGCCCGGGACGGGGCGCCCGACGGGCACGGTCTCGCCCTCGGGGGTGTGCGCCGCGGTGACGCGGTACACGCTGTTGCCGACGGTGATCTCCGTGGGCCCGTACTCGTTGACGACCCGGCCGCCGCCGAGCGCGGCGCACCAGTGCGCGGCGGCCCGGGTGGGGAGGGCCTCACCGCCGACGACGAGGACGGGGGTCAGGCCCTCGGCGCGGCCGTCGGTCAGCTGGTGGGCGAGCATCTCCAGGTGTCCGGGGGTGAGCTTGACGAAGCCGTACGGGCCGGAGCCGACGAGCCAGTCACCCAGCTCGGACAGGTCGCGGCCGGGGCCGAAGAGGTGCACGGCGCCGCCCGCGAGGAGCGGGGCGTACAGCGTGGGCACGACGAGGTCGAAGGCGACCGAGGAGAACAGCGGGGCGTTCGTGGAGGGGCCGGCGCCGAGGTAGTCGTCGACCGCGAAGGCGAGGTATCCGGCAAGGCTGCGGTGCGAGATCTGGACACCCTTGGGCCGGCCGGTGGAGCCGGAGGTGTAGATGACGTACGCCAGGCTGTCCGGATCGGTGCCCGCCCGGCCGGCGGTGGACTCCTCGGCCGCCGGGGGGAGTTCCCCGTCCACGAGGAGCACCGGGCCGTCGAAGACCCGGGCGGCGAGCTCCGCGTGGGCCGTGTCCGTCAGCAGCACGGGCGCACCGGCGTCGGCGAGGACCGCGCGCAGCCGCTCGGCCGGCCAGGAGGTGTCCATCGGCACGTACGCGGCGCCGGCCCGCCAGGTGCCGGTCAGCGCGGGCAGCAGCTCCGGCGTGCGGTCGAGCAGGACGCCCACGACGCTCTGCTCCGGGCCCGCGCCGACACCGGCGCCGCGCAGGGCCTGTTCGATCCGGGCGGACCACAGGGCCAGCCCCGCGTGGTCGAGGACCGCCCCGTCGGCGACCACGGCGGGCGCGTCGGGGGTACGGGCGGCCCGGGCCGCGAGGAGTTCGGGCACGCACGCCCCGGCGGGCTCCCCCGGGGTGTGCGCCCAGTCGCCGAGGAGCAGGGCGCGCTCCGGCGCGGGCAGCAGGTCGGCCCGGGCGTCCCCGTCCGGGTCGGCCGCCATCGACTCGAGCACCGCCCGGTACAGGGCGGCCAGCCGGTCGAGGGCGTCGTCGGAGAGCGCCTGGCGGGACGCGGTGAGGAAGATGTGGCCGGACCGTGCGGAGACGGTCAGCGGGAACTCGGTGGGGCTGTCGTCGAGGCCCTCGGTGTGGTCGACCGTCTCGGGGTCGACCTGCCGGAAGTCCTGGTAGTTGAAGTACACCTCCAGGAGCCGTCCGCCGTCGCCCCAGGCGCTCTGGATGGCGGGGAGCGGGAAGCGGCGGTGCGCCCACAGGCCGGCCTCGCGGTCGAAGACCCGGCGGACCAGCGTCCGCCAGGTGCCCGCGGTGCGGTCCATGACGAACGGCAGGGTGTTGAGGTACATGCCGAGGACGCGGTCGGCGCCGACGGCCTCCGGGCGGGCGTCGCAGACCAGACCGGAGTGGAAGGAGTCCTCCTCGGTGAGCCGGGCCAGCACGCTCAGGTGCGCGGCGAGGAGCACGCTCTTGAGGGAGCCGCCCGCCTTCTGCGCCAGGCCCCGCAGGGCGGGCTCCAGGTCCCGCCAGTCGGTGGCCCGCTGCACGGTCCCGGCCGGCTCGTCCGCCGCGGGACGCCAGGGAGCGGGCAGCGTGAACGGCGCGTGGGAGGTGACGACGTGCTTCCAGTAGGCGCGGTCCTCCGCGCTGTCCAGGGCGGCCAGCTCGCCGGCGACGAAGTCGGCGAACCGCAGGTCGGGGGCGTCGAACGGCTCCACCTCGCGTCCGTCGCGCACCGCCCGGTAGACGGTGAGCAGTTCCATCAGCAGCGAGTGGTGGCTCCACCCCTCCAGCAGCGGGTGGCACTCGGTGACCGACAGCCACCAGCCGCCGTCCCCGGTGACATGGGCGAAGAACCGCATCAGCGACGGGGTGCCGAGGTCGAAGAGGCGGGCCCGCTCCCGCGCGGAGTGGGCGAGCAGCTCCGCCCGCACCTCCTCGGCGCCCCGACCGCTCAGGTCCTGGTGGCCGAGGGGGAGTTCGGCGCCGGCGTGCACGATCTGCAGCGGGGTGCTGTAGCCGGTCAGGTCCATGGAGGTGCGCAGGGCCTCGTGCCGCGCGGTGACGACGCGCCCCGCCTCGGCCATCGCCGCGGGGTCGTAGGGCTGCTCGTCGCGGATCCGGAACGCGGAGACGTTGTGGTAGAGGTTGCGCCCGCCGTCGCCGGTCAGCATCTCGATGAGCATGCCCAGCTGGTTCTGCGAGAGCGGGTAGGCGTCGGTGGCGTCGGCGGGCAGCAGCGCCCGGTCGGCCTCGCCGATCAGCTCGAAGGGCGCGACCCGGGTCTGCGCCGGTGCGGCGGGCCGGCCGGTGACGAGTTCGGCGACGCCGGCGACCGTGCGGTGGGCGAAGACGTCGCGGACGGCGATGTCGAAGCCGGCCGCGCGCAGGGCACCGACGAGGGCGACGGCGCGGATGGAGTCACCGCCGAGCTCGAAGAAGTCGGCGTGCACGCCGGTCCGGCCGGTGCCGAGGACCTGCGACCAGACCGCGGCGACCTGCTCCTCGACGGGGGTGCGCGGGGCGGTGGTGTCCAGGCCGGCGGTTCCGGCGGCGGCGTCCGGCGCGGGCAGCGCCCGCTGGTCCAGCTTGCCGTTGGTGGTCAGCGGGACGGCGTCGAGGACCGCGATCGCGGCCGGCACCATGTACTCGGGCAGCGAGCGGCCCAGGGCCGTCCGCAGCGCGCGGACGTCGGTCGCGCCGGGGACCTCGGGGACGACGTAGCCGGTGAGCCTGCGGTCTCCGGGGGTGTCCTCGCGGACGACGACGACGGCCTGCCGCACACCGTCGAGCGCGGCCAGGGCCGACTCGATCTCGCCCAGCTCGATCCGGTAGCCGCGGATCTTCACCTGGTGGTCGATGCGGCCGAGGAACTCCAGGCCGCCGTCGGCCCGCCGTCGGGCCAGGTCGCCGCTGCGGTACATCCGCGCACCGGCCGGTCCGTACGGGTCGGGCACGAAGCGTTCGGCGGTCAGCGCCGGCCGGCCGAGGTAGCCGCGGGCGACGCCCGGCCCGGCGACGTGGATCTCGCCCGGCACGCCGACCGGCACGAGTCGGCCGGTCTGGTCGAGGAGCCGGATCCGCAGGTCGCTCAGGGGGGTGCCGACCCGGTTGGGAGCGGACCGGTCCAGGTCGGCGGCGGTGACCCGGTAGAAGGTGGAGTGGACCGTGGTCTCGGTGATGCCGTACATGTTGATCAGGGCGGGCGCGTCGAGGCCCATCCGGTCGGTCCACGGCCGCACTTCGGCGACCTCCAGCTTCTCGCCCGCGAACACCACGTGCCGCAGCACCAGGCGTCCGATGCGCGGGTCGCCGTCGGCGGCGGCCGCGACGAGCGAGCGGAAGGCCGTCGGGGTCTGGCTGAGCACCGTCACACCGGTGTCGGCGAGGAGCTCCAGGAAGTCGTCCGGGGAGCGGGTCACGCCGTGCGGGACGACGACGAGGGTGCCGCCGTGCAGGAGCGCGCCCCACATCTCGAAGACGGAGACGTCGAACGCGTAGGAGTGGGCCATGCTCCACACGTCGGTGCCGTCGAAGCCGTAGCGCTCGCGCGCGGTGCGCATCAGCCGGGCGACGTTGGTGTGGGTGAGCGCGACGCCCTTGGGGCGACCGGTCGAACCCGAGGTGTAGATGGTGTAGATGAGGTTGTCCGGGGTCGCGGACGGCTCCGGCCGGTGGGCCGGGGCGGCGGCGACGGCCGCGGCGCCCCCGCCGTCACCGTCTCCGTCTCCGTCTCCGTCGAGGACGAGGAGCGGTCCGTCATGGACTCCGTCCAGTGCGGCGACGAGCGCGGTGCTGGTCACGACGAGCCGGGCCCCGGCGTCGGAGACCACGTACGCCAGCCGGTCACCGGGGTTGGCCGGGTCGAGCGGCAGGTAGGCCGCGCCGGACTTGAGGATGCCGAGCAGCGCGGGCAGCAGCAGCGGGCCGCGCTCCAGGCAGAGGCCGACCAGTTGTTCCGGACCGGCGCCGAGCGCGCGCAGGTGGTGGGCGATCCGGTTGGCCCGCTCGTCCAGTTCCCGGTACGTGAGCGTCTCGGCGCCGGCGACGACGGCGGTCGCGTCGGGGGTCCGGTCGGCCTGCCGCTCGAACAGCTCGTGGACGCAGGCGGTCACCGTCTCCTCGGCGCCGGGCCCGTCCGGAGCGGCCTCGGTCACCACCGCGTACTCGGCGGGGTCGAGGAGTTCGAGGTCGCTGACGGGGACGTCCGGGCGGCGCACGGCGTCGTCGAGGAGCCGGGCGAAGTGCCGGGCCATCCGGCCCACCGTCTCCTCGTCGAACAGTGCGGTGGCGTACTGGAGTTCGGCGTCGAAACCACCGTCGGCGCGCCCCCGCACCCGCAGGGACAGCTCGTTCTTGGAGATCCCGTCGCTGTCCAGGAACGGCTCGACCGTCAGCCCCGGCAGATCGAAGGCGGCCAGCCGGTCCTCGTGCAGGGTGAAACCCACCTGGTACAGCGGGGTGCGCGAGAGGTCGCGCTGCGGCTGGAGTTCGTCCACGAGCCGGGCGAAGGGCACGTCCTGGTGGTCGAAGGCGTCGAGGACGGTGGTGCGGGCCCGGTCCAGGAGCTCGGCGAAGCTCGCCCCGTCCGTCCATCGGGCGCGCAGCACCAGGGAGTTGATGCCGTAGCCGATCAACCGCTGGAGCTCCGGCCGGGTCCTTCCGGAGACCACGGTGCCCACGGGCACGTCGGTGCGCCCGGTGTAGCGCGCCACCAGCACCTGGAAGGCCGTCAGCAGCACGGCGAAGGGGGTCGTGTCGTGGGCGAGGGCCAGTGCCCGCACCCGCTCCCCGACGCCCTCCGGCAGCGGGCAGGGCTCCTCGGCGCCCCGGTGGTCGCGGACGGCGGGCCGCGGCCGGTCGGTGGGCAGCTCCACCGGCTCGATGCCGGCGAGCTCCCGCCGCCAGTGGCCGAGCTGGCGCTCCAGCCGGGCCCCGGTCAGCTCCGCCCGCTGCCAGGCGGCGTAGTCGGCGTACTGGAGCGAGGGCGCCGGCAGGCCGGCCTCGCGTCCCTCGACGTGCGCCGTGTAGAGCGCGGACAGCTCGCCGGCGAAGAGCTGCGTCGACCAGGCGTCGCAGGCGATGTGGTGGAAGACGACGGCCAGGACGTGGTCGTCGTCGGCCAGCCGCAACAGGCGGCCGCGCACCGGCAGGTCGTGCGCCAGGTCGAACGGCGTCGCCAGCTCGGCGGCGAGCGCCGCGTGCGCCAGGCGCTCGACCGCGGCCGGGCCGCCGTCCGCTCCCCGGCCGGCCTGTCCGGCCTCCCCCGCCCGGAGGTCCAGGAGGGGCAGGCCGGCCGGGCGGGCCGCCTCGACGATCTGTACGGGCTCGGCGCCGTCCGTCGCGTAGCGGGTCCGCAGGATCTCGTGGCGGGCGCAGACCTCGTCGAAGGCCCGCTCCAGCGCCGCCGTGTCCAGGGTCCCGCGCAGCCGCAGCACCAGCGGCACCAGGTACTCGGTGCTCTCCGGCTCCAGCCGGTTCAGGAACCACATCTGCTGCTGGCCGGGCGAGAGCCGCAGCGGCCCGGACCGGTCCGCCGCGGGGATCACCCCGCGGCCGCGGGCCGGTCCGCGGCCGCCGGCGAGCCGGCGCCGCAGCATTTCCTCGCGGGCTTGCGCGCCGAGGGCCGTCGGCTGTGCCCCGTGCTCGATGGTCATGCCTGCTGCTCCTCGTCGAAAAGCTCGTCGATCTGGGCGCGTATCGCGTCCTCGACCGCCTGTGCCTGGCCCGCCACGGTCGGGTGCTCGAACACCGTGCGGACCGGCAGGTGGATGTCGAACTCCTCCTGGAGCTCGGCGATCAGGCGGATGGCGAGGATGGAGTTGCCGCCGGTGCGGAAGAAGTGGTCGTGCGGGCCGGCCTCGCGGCCGAGGACGTCCTGCCAGATCTCGGCGATGCGCTGCCCGGCGACGCTCCACTCGGCGGCCGTTCCGTCGGCCGGGGAGCCGTCCGGGGCCGCCGGGTCGGGCAGCGCCGACCGGTCGAGCTTGCCGTTGGCGTTCAGCGGGATCTCCGGTACGGCGAGGAGCACGGGCGGGACCATGTAGTCCGGCAGCTGCCCGGCGCAGTGGGCCCGCAGCTCCTCGCCGGTCGGCGGGCGCTCGTCGTCCGCGGCCACCGTGTAGGCGACCAGGCCGAGTTCGCCGGAGGCCGCCCGGTGGGTGACCACCACGGCGTCGCGCAGCCGCGGGTGGGAGGCGAGGACGGCGCGGATCTCGCCGAGCTCGATGCGGTGGCCGCGGATCTTGACCTGGTCGTCGCCCCGGCCGAGGAAGTCCACGGCGCCGCCGGGCAGCCACCGCACCAGATCGCCGGTGCGGTAGAGGCGGGCTCCCGCCGGGCCGTACGGATCGGGGACGAAGCGGTCGGCGGTCAGGGCCGGCCGGCCGAGGTAGCCGCGGGCCACCCCGGTGCCGCCGACGTGGAGTTCGCCGGTGGCGCCCAGGGGCACCTCGCGCAGGTCGGCGTCGAGGACCCGCATCACCATGCCCGGCAGCGGGGAGCCGATCGGGACGACGCCGTCCGTGACCGGGGCGGTCAGCGGATGGACGCAGGTGCCGACGGATGCCTCGGTCGGGCCGTACTCGTTGACGAGCCCGCCGGGACCGAGGATCCGGGCCCAGCGGTCCGCGAGCGCGCCCTGGAGGGCCTCGCCCGCGACCACGACGACCGGGGCGAGCGCGGCGGCCTCGTCGTCGTCCAGCTGGTGGGCGAGGATCTCCAGGTGGCCGGGGGTCAGCTTCAGGAAGCTGTAGGGGCCGCCGGCGGCGAGCCGCCTGCCGAGCTCCGCCAGATCCAGGTCCGCCGGCAGCAGGTGCACACTCTGCCCGCGCGTCAGCGGTGCCCACAGGTTCGGCACGACGAGGTCGAAGGCGACCGAGGAGAACACGGCGCTGCCGCCGTCGCCCGCCCCGGCGAGGGTCTGCGCGGCCCAGGCGAGGTGGTGGGCGAGGCCCCGGTGCGGGACGCCGACGCCCTTGGGGGTGCCGGTCGAGCCCGAGGTGAAGATCGTGTACGCGAGCCGGTCCTGGTCCGCGGGGACGTCGGGGGCGGACGCCGGAAGGCCCGCGAGGAGGCCCTGCTCGGCGTCGAGGTCGACCACGGTCGGGGCGCCGCCGGCGAGGTGGACGGCGTGCGCGCGCTGCGTCACGACCGTGCCGGCCCCCGCGGCGTCCAGCATCGCGGCGATCCGGGCGGCGGGGAACGCCGGGTCGAGCGGCAGGTACGCGGCGCCCGCCCGCCAGACGCCGAGGAGTGCGGCGTGCAGGTCGGGGCCCCGCTCCAGCAGGACGCCGACGATCGACTCGGGGCCGGCGCCCCGGTCCCGCAGCCGGTGCGCGATCCGGTTGGCGCGGGCGTCGAGTTCGGCGTACGTGAGGGTGAAGCCGTCGCCCCGCACGGCGGTCGCCCCGGGGGTGCGGGCGGCCTGGGCGGCAATCAGCTCGGGCACGGTCAGGCCGGCCGGGAGCGCGGGGGCGCTGCTCCATCGCGCCAGGTCGGCCCGCTCCCGCTCGTCCGCGAGGTCCAGGGCGTCGAGCCGGGTCCCGGGGTCGGCGGCGACGGCCGCGAGGACCCGGGTGAACTGCCCGGCCAGCCGCTCGACGGTGGCCTCGTCGAAGAGCGAGGTCGCGAACTCGAAGGCACCGAAGAGGGAACCGGCCGGGCCGGGCCGCATCATCAGCGTCAGGTCGGTGTGGGCGATGTGCCAGGACGCCTTGAGGTCCTCGGTGCCGGCGCCGTCCCCGGCGGCGGGGACCGGACCGTTGAACTCCTCGCCGTGCAGGTCGAAGGCGACCTGGTAGAGCGGGGTGCGCGACAGGTCCCGGTCCGGGACCAGCTCCTCCACCAGCCGCTCGAAGGGCAGTTCAGGCTGGGCGAAGGCCTCCTTGGCGGTGTCCGCGACCAGGTCGAGGGCCTGGGCGAAGGTGAGCCGGCCGGAGAGGCGGCAGCGCAGCACCAGGCTGTTCAGGAAGAAGCCGACGACCCCTTCGAGTTCGGGCAGGCCGCGCCCGGCCACCGGGGTGCCGATGGACAGGTCCCACTGGCCGCTGTTGCGGCCGAGGACGGTCGCGTACGCGGTCAGCAGGGTCATGAAGGGGGTGGCACCGTGCCGCTTGCCGAGCGCGGTGAGCCCCTCCACCACATCGGCGGGGACGTCGAACAGGGCGGCGGCGCCCTTTCCGTCGCGAACTGCCGGACGCGGCCGGTCGGTGGGCAGCGCCGACTCGGGCGCCCCTTCCAGCCGGCGGCGCCAGTGCGCGAGCCGCGGCGCGAGGGCCTCCTCCGTGAGCCGCTCCCGCTGCCAGACCGCGTAGTCGGCGTACCCGACCGGGAGTTCGGGCAGCCGGGCTTCCTCACCACGTACGGCGGCGGTGACGAGGAGGGCGAACTCGCGCTCCAGAACGCCGCTGGACCAGCCGTCGGTGGTGATGTGGTGCATGGCCAGGCCCAACAGCTGCCCGCCGTCGCCGGTCCGGACGAGGAGGGCGCGCAGCAGCGGGCCGCGCTCCAGGTCGAAGCCCTCGGCCCGGTCGGCCGCGAGCAGCCCGGCGACCTCGCCGCGCGCCGCGGTGGCGGTGCGCACCTCCACCCGGGCCGCCGGTTCGACGACCTGGGCGGGCTCGCCGTCGCCCGCCACGTACCGGGTCCGCAGGATCTCGTGACGGGCGATCAGCGCGTCGACGGCCTGCTGGACGTGGCCGTGTCCGGCCTCGGCGGGGACGTCGAAGACCGTCCAGGAGACCCAGTCGGTCCCGCCGGGGGCGAGCCGGTCGAGGAACCACAGGCCGCGCTGGCCGTAGGAGAGCGGCAGCGGGCCGCCGCGCTCCACCCGCCGGGGTCCGGGCTCGGCCGGGGGTTCGAGGAGCAGGGCCTGCCCCGCGACGGTGGTGGCGGTGAACAGCCTGCGCAGTTGCACGTCGCGGCCGGAGGCGGTGCGCAGCCGGGAGGCGAGCCGGGTCAGCTGCAGGGAGGTGCCGCCGAGTTGGAAGAAGTCGTCGTCGCGGCCGACCTCCTCGCGGCCGAGGACGTCCTGCCAGACCGCGGCCACCAGCTGCTCGGCGGCGGTGGCGGGGCCGCGGTGACGGGCGTCGGGCTGGGTGCCGGGGGCGGGCAGCGCCCGGCGGTCGACCTTGCCGCTGGTGGTGAGGGGGAAGGCGGCCAGTTCGACGAAGACACCGGGGATGTGGGTGGCGGGCAGCCGCTCCTGGAGGAAGCCGCGCAGGTCGGGGAGGGTGGCGCCGTCGCGCAGCCGCACGTAGCCGGCCAGCCGCTTCGCCCCGTCGGGAAGGGCGTACGCGGTCACGACCGCACCGGCGACCGCGGGGTGGGCCGCCAGTTGGGCCTCGACCTCGCCCGGCTCGATCCGGACGCCGTTGATCTTGACCTGGTCGTCGAGGCGGCCCAGGAACTCCAGGACGCCGTCGGCACGCCAGCGGACCCGGTCGCCCGTCCGGTACAGCCGCGAGCCGTCCTTCGCGTAGGGGTCGGGCACGAAGCGGTCCGCGGTGAGGCCGGGGCGCCCGGCGTAGCCGCGGGCCACGCCCACGCCGCCGATGTGCAGTTCGCCGGGGGTGCCCACGCCGACGGGGGAACCGGCTGCGTCGGTGACCAGGAGCCTGGTGCCGTCGATGGGGCGCCCGATGGGGACCGGGCCGGAGGTCTGCGCCGGGTCGAAGCGGTATGCGGCGACGTCGATGGAGCACTCGGTCGGCCCGTACGTGTTCCACAGCTCGGCGGCGGACAGCTCCCGCAGTCGCTGGGCGAGTTCGGCGTGGAGGGGCTCCCCCGCGCAGGTGACGGCGCGCAGCCGGTCGCAGCGCTCCCAGCCGCTCTCCTCGACGAGTGTCCGCAGCACGGACGGGACGACCTGGAGCACGGTCACCGCGCCGTCGCCGACGGCGCGCACCAGGGCGGCCGGGTCGCGCTCGGCGCCGGGCGGGGCGATGACGACGGTGCCGCCGCTGACGAGCGGGGCGAAGATCTCCCAGCAGTGCGCGTCGAAGGTCGGCGCGGTCTTGGCGAGGATCCGGTCGGCGGCGGTCAGCCCGAGGCTGCGGACGGCCCAG
The DNA here is from genome assembly GCF_042801945.1 of Kitasatospora sp. NPDC057542. NCBI lineage: Bacteria > Bacillati > Actinomycetota > Actinomycetes > Kitasatosporales > Streptomycetaceae > Kitasatospora > Kitasatospora sp. NPDC057542. Next base: position 67,919 of record NZ_JBHVFE010000001.1, on the reverse strand, counting down.
CCGATCCGGTTGCCGATGCCCGCGTGGGCCACGACGACGCCCTTGGGCCGGCCGGTGGAGCCCGAGGTGTACAGCACGTAGGCGGCGCAAGCGGGGTCGACGGCGGTCTCGGGGGCGTGGGCGGGCAGGGCGGCGAGGTGCTCGCCGAGTTCGGCCGGGACGACCGGGCGGGCGCCGACGGCGAGCACGGCGTCGGCCGCGTCGGCCGAGGTGACGACCACCTCGGCGCCGGTGTCCTTGATGAGCCAGGCCAGCCGGGCGGCCGGCTGCTCCGGGTCGAGCGGTACGTAGGCGGCGCCCGCCTTCCAGACGGCGAGCAGCGCGGTGACCAGTCCCGCGCCGCGGGGCAGGCAGACGGCGACCGGGACGTCGGGTCCGGCGCCGAGCCCGCGCAGGTGGTGGGCGAGCTGGTTGGCGGCGCGGTCGAGCTCCGCGTAGCCGATGGTCTGACGGCCGTCGACGACGGCGACCGCTCCCGGGGTCCGCACGGCCTGCGCCGCGACGAGGTGGTGGGTGAGGGGGATCTCGTCGGGCGAGTATCCCGTCCGTGGTGCGGACATGACGCTGGCACTCCTAGTGGGATCGCCGGGCGGGCCCCGGGAAACGGTGTGGTCCGGTCTGGCCTGTGCGGTGTGGTGCCCGCGGCCGTACGGACGGCTCGGGGAGAGCCGTGGGACCCGTACGGCACGTCGGGCCGGTGTGGGGGGTGGTGTGCGGTGGGGGTGTGCGCCGGGCGTGGTACGGGTCAGCCGGCGGCCTGCTCCGCCATGCGGCGGCGCAGGCTCGCGGGGCGCATGTCGGTCCAGATCTCGTCGATGTGCGCCAGGCACGCCTCGCGGGTGCCCTCGGTGCCCTCCGCGTACCAGCCGGCCGGCAGGTCACGGTCGGTCCACCAGACCGAGTACTGCTCCTCGTCGTTGTGGACCACGCGGAACTCGGCCGGTGCGGACTGCTGTTCGGACATGGATGTCTCCTGAATCGAGTGGTTGACGTGGATCGGGCGGTTCGACGGACCGGCCGGACCGGGTGGATCGGCGAGTCGGCCGGACCGGGTCAGACGGAGGTGGTGAGGCGGGTCTCCCAGAGGTGGGAGACGGCTCCGAAGTGCTCGGTGACCCAGGCGTCGGAGTAGACGGTGTCGAGGTAGCGGTCGCCGCCGTCGGGGAAGACCAGGACGCAGGTGGAGCCCTTCGGGATCCGGTCGGCGAGCCGTTCCAGGGCGGCGACGACCGCCCCCGAGGAGGCTCCGGCGAGGACCGCCTCGCGCCGGACCAGCCGGCGGCAGGCCGCGACGGCGTCGAGGTCGGGGACGTGGACCACCTCGTCGGCCAGGGTCACGTCGGCGAGCGGCGGACGGATCGCGGCGCCGTGGCCGGGCAGCAGCCGGGGCCCGGGCGGGTTGCCGAAGATGGCGCTGCCGGCCGCGTCCACGCCCACCACCGTGGTGGACAGGCCGTGTTCGCGGATGTACTCGGCACAGCCCCGCAGCGTCCCGAACGTGCTGACCGCGCAGAACAGGTAGTCGATCCGGCCGCCCAGGGCGCGGTCGATCTCCGCCATGGTGCGGTGGTGCGCCATCGGGTTGAGCGGGTTGGTGTACTGGTTGGGCCAGTAGGCGTGCGGGATCGTCGCGGTCAGCTCCTGCACCCGGCGGAGCCGGGCGGGCAGGAACTCGCGGGTCTGCGGGTCGGGTTCGGTGACCACCTCCACCTCGGCCCGGTAGGCGCGCAGGAGGGCGATGTTCCGCTCGGTGGTCCGGGCGTCGACCACGCAGAGGAAGCGGAGCCCGAAGCTGCGGCACAGCTGGGCGAGTCCCACTCCGAGGTTGCCGGAGCTGGATTCGACGATCACCGACCGTCCCGGCACCAGCTCGCCCGCGGCGACCTTGTCGGCGAGGAGCCGCAGCGCGGTCCTGTCCTTGATGCTGCCGCCGGGATTGAAGCGTTCCATCTTGGCGTGGACCCGGGACCCGAGGTCCGGCAGCAACCGGTCGAGGAGCACCAGTGGGGTGTTGCCGATGGTCTCTTGCAGCCCCTGGGCCGGGGCGCGGCGTCCAGGCTTCATGATCAGCTGGTCTCTCCGGGGAGGAAGCCCTCGACCGGTACGCCGAGCCCCTTGGCCGACGCCTCGGCGTACAGCCGGGCGGCCAGCGCGATGTCGAGGACACCGAGGCCGAAGGGCGAGTAGACCAGGGTCCGCGCGGGGTCGCGGGTGAAGGAGCCCGGGTCCCGCAGCACCCGGCCGATCTCGGCGTCGATGAACTCCCGGCCGCCGGTGGCCTGTTCGGTGAGGTGGATGGAGGTCCGCTCCCGGCTGACGTGGTCGGCGTCGTCGACCACGTTCTGCGCGGCGAGGATGGAATCGGTGTGCAGGTCGCGCAGGGAGACGTGCAGGATCGTGGAGCCGACGGAGAGCGGGGTCAGGTCCAGGTGGGGCTCGCTCGCGGTGGTGGCCAGCGACACCAGACGGTACGCGGCGAGTGCCTCGGCGACGGTGACCGCGACGGTGACCCGCAGGCCGAGGAGCTCGGTGGCCCGGGCGGCGAAGCCGGCGGCCCGGTCCGGGTCCTGGTCGTACACCACGGCCTCGCGCAGCAGGGGCAGTTCCGAGCGGAGGAAGCGCAGCACCTCCAGGTTGATGACCCCGCAGCCGATCAGGGCCGCGCCGTGGGTGTCGGCGTCCGCGGTGAACAGCCGTGCGGCGAGGGCCGCGCTGGCCGCCGTCCGCTTCGCGGAGACGACCGAGCCCTCGATCAGGGCCTGGGGGCGGCCGGTGGCCGGCTCGTTGAGGATGATCGCCGCGCTGGCGCGCTCCAGGCCCGCCTCCAGGTTCCCGGGGAAGGAGGAGATCCACTTCATGCCCGTGGCCGGCGTCTCCCCGCCGATGAAGGCGGGCAGTCCGATGATGCGGTCCCGGGGGGAGTCGGGAAAGCGCAGGAAGATGGAGTGCGGCAGTGCGGTGAGGCCTTCGTCGTGGGCCGTGTAGGTCTCCCGCACGACATCGGCGACCAGGCGTTCCTGCCCGTCGAGAAGGTCCCGCACGTCGGCGTGACGCAGAATCAGCATGGTGTCGCATCCTTCAGCTCGAAGTTCTCCGGGCACCGGTCACCACCGGACGGAGAGACGATGACGCAGTTCGATCCGGCGGGGATCCGGTGCGCCAGGCTCAGCAGCGCCGCCGCGCCGGCGCCGGCCGCCGGGTCGGCCAACAGCCCTTCGCGGTGCAGCAGCAGCTCCCGCATGCGGGAGGTGTCCTCCAGGCTCACCCGCACCACCTCGTCGACGCCGAACGGGACCGCGAGCGGGCCGGACGGCACCGACGCGGGGGCTCTGACGACCCCGACCACCGTGGTGTTGAGCCCCTGGATACGCGCGTACTCGGCGCAGCCGCCCAGCGTGCGGGGGTAGTCCAGGTCGCACAGCACCAGGTCGACCCGCTCCTCCAGTGCCTCGGCGATCTCCCGCATGGTGTCGGTGTCCTCCCGCGGCCACAGCGGGGCCGCGCCGGTGCTCAGTCGCAGCGCACGGGAGTCGGTGGCGAGGATCTCCGAGAGCCGCTCGCGGGCGGCGCCGGGGGCGAGGACCTCGAAGCGCGCCCCGTAGGCCGTGAGCAGCGCGGGGTACGGGGCGGCCGCCTCCGCCTCCAGCAGCGCGAGGAACTCGATGTCGTAGAAGCGGCACACCTGCGCGAGGGAGACCGCGAGTTCGGGGGTGCAGATCTCGACGGCGAGCGAGCTGCCCGGGACGACGGCGTCGCGCCGGATCACCTCCCGCACGAGGGAGAGGGCCGTGCGGTCCTCGATGCTGCCGCCCGGGTTGTGGCGCTCCAGCTTCATGAAGACGCGGGACCGGAATCCCGGGATGAGGCCGGTGGTCTCCATCAGCGGCGTGTCGCCGATGGTGGAGATGATTCCGCGGTGTACGGCCTGGCTCACTCTGTCACTCCCTCTCTGACTCGCAGGATCAACGGTGCGAGAGGCGCCTATGGACGCCCTATCGAACATCTATACGAGCAATTCGCCGTGTCCCGGCGGCCGGTGGCCGATCGGGACCGCCCGGCCGGCGGGCGGTCCCGGGCCGCCGCGCTACGCGCCGGTGACCGGGGTCACCGGCGTGCGCATCAGCCGGACATCGCCACGAGGACCCGGCGGCTGCCCGTGAACGGCCTGCGGCCGTGCGCGAGCAGGACGTTGTCGATGAGCAGCAGGTCGCCCTCGCACCAGTCGACGTCAACGGCGTTCTCCAGTCCGCGATCGCGGATCTGCTCGACGTACGCGGCGGGGATGGGGCTGCCGTCGGCGAAGGTCACCGACTGCGGAAGCTCGTCGGGCGCAAGGATCGCCGCCAGCCGGGCCGCGGTCTCGTCACCGAGCCCGGCCGGGTGCCACTGGTCGGCCTGGTTGAACCAGACCTCGGTGCCGGTGAGGGGATGGCGGACGGTGGCCGGGCGGAGCTGGCCGACCCGCAGGCCGCCGTCGGCCTTCCAGGTCCAGTCGGCCCCGGCACCCGCCAGGAAGGCCTCGACCTCCCCGCGCTCCTGCGTCTCGAAGGTGGCCTGCCAGCTCTTGCCCAGGCCGTAGCCGTCGTGCAGGTTCTGGACGTAGCGCACCCCGTCGCGGAACGCCTCACGGACCTCGGCGTCGAGCGATCCGAGCCAGAGGGCGGCGTCGAGGACCGGGGTGGCCCCGCCGGTCGTCGCCGCCCTCTCGCAGTAGAACGCCAGCCGCGAGGGCCACTGGTGGGCGTAGCTCATCTCGTTGTGCATCGAGATGGTGAACTCCTGCGGGTACTCCGTCGACGTGTACACGTTCCCGCCGACCTTGGTGCGGGGCGAGTTGCCGTGCACATAGGCGAGCCGGTTCGGCAGCAGCAGGTCGAGGACGCCGTCGAGGTCCTGCGCGGTGATGCCGAAGCCCCGCAGGAGGATGCCCTTCCTCTCGGTCAGCAGCCGTTCCAGGCCCTCCTCGCCGGCTGCCTCGGCCAGTTGCCCGGCGAGCCGGTCCGGGCCGCCGGCCCCGTCGGCGGCGATCACCCACGGAGCCCACACGTCTGTCTGTCCTTCGGCCGCGGTCTGCATGGTCGGATCCCTCTTCTCTGCACGCGGGTGTCAGGTCCTGTCGCCGCAGAGTCGGCCGGGGAACATGCCGAAAACTATGCGGCTCCTACATCGCCGTACGGTCCGCCCGGGTCGGGCGACCGCGGAGCCGTCGACCGCGGCGCCGAAACCCGAGGTCAGGGCGGCCTTGGCAGCGGTCCGGGCGGTGGAGTCGTACGAGGTCTTCGGCCGCCAGGCGACGACGCACCGGAGTCCGCCGGTGGGCGCGCCGGGCACTTCCCGCCGCAGCGCGCCTCGGACGCCACCCCGCGCGTCAAAGGCGGCACGGCTCCAGAAGGGCCGTTCGCTGGCTCTACCAACCAGTAAAGGATGAGAATGGCGAGTCTGCCGGGGGGAAGCGGCATGGATCGAGCAGTGGGGGAAAAGCGAGCATGCGCGAGATCGTCTTCAGCCTGTTGGGCCCACTGGACGTTCGAGTCGACCACAGATCGATCCAGGTGGGCGGAGGGCGTCGACGCACGGTACTCACCATGCTGCTGCTGTCGCCCGGCCGTGTCGTCTCCGTGGACTCCCTCATCGACGCCGTCTGGCCCGCCGGCGCACCCACCACCGCCCGCAACCAGATCGCCATCTGCGTCGCCGGCCTGCGCAAGCTGTTCAAGGACGTCACCGACCCCGCGCACCTCATCGCGACCTCGCACCCGGGATACGTCCTCAACCCGCAGGGCCACCGGATCGACGCCGTCGTCTTCGAGGACACCGTCCGCCAGGCCCGCGAACTCGCCCGCGGCGGCAGGACCGCCGAGGCCTGCGACGCGTACGCCGAGGCGCTCTCGCTGTGGCGCGGCCGCGCTCTGGAAGGCGTCACCGGACCCCGTGTCGAGGGGGAGGCCGCCCAGCTGGAGGAGCTGCGCCTCAACGTCCACGAGGAGTACGCCGGCCTGCGGCTCCAGCTCGGCCGCCACCGCGCCCTGATCCCGGAACTCGCCGCGCTGGTCATGGAGAACCCGCTGCGGGAACAGGTCCGCGCCCATCTGATGCTCGCCCAGTACCGGTCCGGACGCCGCGCCGAGGCCCTCGCCCTCTTCCGCGAGGGCCGCCGGCTCCTCATCGACGAACTCGGTATCGAGCCCGGCCCGATCCTGACCGGGCTGCACGAACTCGTCCTGAACGACTCGCCCGAACTCACCCAGCCACCCGTCAACCCCTCCCCGGCACCCGTCGCCGACGTCGCCGCCCAACTGCCCACCGCCTCAGCCTCCTTCACCGGACGCGTCAAGGAACTCAGCGCCCTCGACCGGATGCTCGACGAGCGCCTGGGCCAGTCCCCCCTCGCCATCGCCGCCATCAGCGGCATCGCGGGCGTCGGCAAGACCGCCCTCGCCGTCCAGTGGGCCAACCAGATCGCCGGCCGCTTCCCCGACGGCCAGCTCTTCACCGACCTGCGCGGCTACGACGAGATGGACGCGCCGGTCTCCCCCTCCACCGCCCTCGACCGCTTCCTGCGCAGCCTCGGCGTCCCCGCGCCCCAGATCCCCACCGACCCCGGCGACCAGGCCGCCCTCTACCGCAGCGTGCTGGGCGGCAAACGCGTCCTGATCGTCCTCGACAACGCCCGCTCCTTCCGCCAGGTCCAGCCCTTACTGCCCGGAAACGGCCGCTGCTGCGTCATCATCACCGGCCGCGACCTCATGGACGAACTGATCGGCGACTACGCCGTCCTGTCCCTCGGCCTCAACGCGATGGCCCCGCAGGAGGCCACCGCCCTGCTCGCCGAGGTCGCCGGCGCCGAGCGCATCGTCGACGACCCCGGCGCCACCGAACGCCTCGGCGTCCTGTGTGACCGGCTGCCGCTCGCCCTGCGCATCGCGGGCGCCCGCCTCGCCGCGAAACCCCACTGGTCGGTACGGAACCTGGTCACCCGGCTGGAGGACCAGCGCCGTCGGCTGGACGAGCTCAGCCCCGGCGAAGGCGGCGTACGCGCCGGTTTCCGGCTCAGCTACCGCGACCTGTCCCCCCAGGCGCGCGAGCTCTACCGCCGGCTCGGACTCCTCAGCGTGCCCGACTTCGCCTCCTGGGTCGGGGCCGCCCTCGTCGACACCGACGCCGTCGACGCGGAGGACCTCATCGAGCAGCTCGTCGACACCCAGCTCCTGGAGGTCGCCCCCTCCTCGGGCCCCGCCATCCGCTACCGATTCCAGGACCTGCTCCGGCTGTTCGCCTGGGAACGCGCCCAGGAGGAGGAGAGCGAGGAGAACCGCACGGCCGCGCTGGAACGGGCCTACGGAGGCTGGCTCGCGCTCGCGGACGCCGCCCGCACCCGCACCTACGGAGGCGACCACACCGTCTCCTACGGCCGGGTCACCCCCTACCCGCTCGCCGCCGAGCTCACCGACGAACTCCTCGCCAACCCCATGGACTGGCTCGAGTCCGAACGCACCGCCCTGCGCGACGTCATCAAGCAGGCCGCGGCCGGGGACCACACCGCCGCCTACGCCTGGGGCCTGACGGTCAACAGCACCACCCTCTTCGAGGCCCACAACTACCTCGACGACTGGAGCACCTGCGCCGACCACGCCCTCGCCGCAGCCATCCGCACCGGCGACACCCTCGGCGAGGCCACGATGCTCCGCTCCCAGGCCACCCTGGCGATCTACCAGCGCCACTACGAGGAGGCCGTACCCCTGCTCACCCGGGCCCTCGCCCTCTTCGACGCGTGCGGCGAGATCCACGGGCGTGCCGTGACCCTGCGCAACCTGGCCCTGTGCGCCCGCTTCTCCGGCGACCTCGACGGCGCCATGCGGGACGCCCGCGAGGCCCTGGAGGGGTTCCGGCAGGCGGGCGACATCGCCGGCGAGTCCCATGCGCTGGGGCTGCTCGCCCAGCTGGAGCTGGAACGGGGCAATCTGGCCGAGGGAATAGCCCTGTGCACGGACGCCATCGCCATGAGCCGCAAGGCCGGCAGTGTCCGCGGCGAGACCCAGAACACCTACCGGCTGGCCGAGGCCCTGCTGCGCCGGGGCGACCCGGCCGCGGCGGAGGAGACCTGCGTCAAGGTCCTCGCCCTCACCCGGCAGGACGGCGACCGGCTCGGCGAGGCCCACGCGCTGCGCGGCATCGGCGAGGCGCGCTGGCGCCAGGGCGCGTGGGAGAGCGCGCAGATCGCGCTCCTCCAGGCCCTCGAAGTCGCCGACGAGGTGTCCGACCGGTTCCTCCGAGCCCGTATCGAGGCCGACCTCGGCTGCGCGCTCGCGGTGCGCGGCACGCCCGAGGCGGCCCTCCGTCTGGAGGCCGCGCGGGCCGTGTTCGAGGACCTGCGTGCCCCCGTCTGGCAGGAGCAGGTGGCGAAGGTCCTGAAGAACGTGACCGCAGCCGGCGGACCCGTCTCCCCGCAGGACCTCATCGACGTCCTGGAAGGCTGACGCGGACGGTCAGGTCCAGGGCACCTCGGAATCACCGGCCACGCCCGGAACCGGCGTCCCGGGGCCCGGACCGGTCCACGGAACCTCGTCCTGGGCCCCGTACTGGACCCCGTACCGGATCGCCGACGCCGCCGGAACGTCACTCGCGGCTGCCTGCCCCGCCGAGCACACCGTCAGGGCCGAGGCCGCGGCCACGACGGAGCCGGCTACGACAAGTGCGGTGCGGATGCTGCGCATAAGGGCTTCTCCTCGTCACGGGCTCTTCGGTGCCGCCCGGTCGGGGCGACAGTCATGACGTTAGGGAGCGCCGCTGTCGAGCCAATGTCTCTTCGATTTCACGGACGGACCCCCGACCGAAACAGGCCGGCGCCCCCGCCGCGGGAACGTGCGGCCGGGGGCATGGCCGGGGCGGCCGTACCGGCTCCACACCTCCCCCGCGGCTCCCCGGCATCCCGGCACCCACGGCATCTCCGGCACCCCGGGCACGCCGCATCAAGAAATCTGCAAGGCCCCCGGACCACCCTGGAACCGGCCTCGGAACCACCTGTCCAGACGAGGGGCACACTCATGCCGCGAAGCTACGCCGACCGCCGCATCAGGAGCATCGTCATCCTCGGTGGCGACACAGCGGGCTGGATGACTGCCGCCTACCTCGGCAAGGCGCTGCAGGGCACGGTCGACATCACGGTCCTCGAAGACTCGGCCACCGCGCGCGTGGCACTGGGCGTGGCCACCCTTCCCAGCCTCCAGCGCACGTTCTTCGACTTCCTCGGCATCAACGAGGAACAGTGGATGCGCGAGTGCGACGCGAGCTTCCAGATGGCCGTGCGCTTCGTCAACTGGCGCACCGCCGGCCCCGGTGCCCCCGGGGCCCGCTCCCTGCCCGACCGTGCGCCGGACCACTTCTACCACCCGTTCGGTCTGCTGCCCGACTACGACCAGACGCCGCTGTCCCACTACTGGTTCAAGCGCGCCTACGAGGGCGACACCATCGAACCCTTCGACTACGCCTGCTTCCGCGAACCCCCGCTGATGGACGCCAAGAAGGCCCCGCGCTGGCTCGACGGCCGCACCGCCACCCGCTACGCCTGGCACCTCGACACCGGTCTGTTCACGGCCTTCCTGCGCCGCTTCGCGACCACCGAACTGGGCGTCACCCGGATCACCGACGAGCTCGCCTCCGTCGCCCGGCGCTCCGACGGCTTCGTCACGGCCCTGCACACCGCGAACGGCTCGGTGCTGGCGGCGGACCTCTTCGTCGACTGCTCCGGCTCCCGCGGCCGGCTCCTCGGCGAGGCCATGGCGGAGCCCTTCCGCTCCGCGGCCGACCACCTGCCGTGCGACAGCGTGGTCACCGCCGACGTCCCGCACGACGACGACGTCCACGGCGTGGAGCCGTACACCTCCGCCATCGCCATGGAGGCCGGCTGGACCTGGAAGATCCCGCTGCCGGGCCGGTTCAGCACCGGCTACGTCCATTCCAGCCGCCACACCACCCGCGAGCGGGCCGCCGCCGAACTCCTCGCCCTGTGGGACCTGGACCCGGCCACGACCACGTGCACCCACACCCGCCTGCGCGTCGGCCGCAGCGAACGCGCCTGGGTGAAGAACGTCGTCGGCATCGGGGCGTCCGCCTGTTTCCTGGAGCCCCTGGAGCCCACCGGCCTCCACTTCATCACCACGGCGCTGCGCCGGCTCACCTGGCACTTCCCGGACCGTTCCTACGCCCCGGCCCTCATCGACCGGTTCAACGGGGAGTTCCGGACGATGTTCGACGACACCCTCGACTTCGTCCAGGCGCACTTCCACCACGCCCCGCGCGAGGACACCCCGTTCTGGCGGGCCGCCAAGCGGCTCCCCCTGCCGCAGAGCGTCCAGGACAAGGTGGACGCCTACCGCGCGGGCCTCCCCCTCGACAGCCCCTGCACGGACGAGTCCGTGTACTACGGCCTCGAACCGTCCCCCGGCTCCCCGTGGACGAACGGCAGCTACTACTGCATCCTGGCCGGGCTGGGCGTCCTCCCCGACGTCCCGCTCCCCGCCCTCGCCCACCGCCCCGCCTCGGTCGCCGGCGCCGAATCCCTCTTCGTCGCGGTCAAGCGCCAGCAGCGCACCCTCCTGGAGACCCTGCCCACCACCCGCGCCTACCTCCGCCACCTCCACGCACCCCGCTGAGGGGGCACGAGGGCGGCGGCGATCCCGTACCGGCCGCCGACCGGCCTTCGCGCACAGGTTCCCGGCGTGACGAGTGGCGTGAACACCGGGCCGGGCTCGGGCGCCTCCTCCCGGGCACCACCCGGATCCGATCCGGCTCGCCGAACGCCCTCCGTGAAGCTGCCGGCAGGGCTGGACCGGCGCACACCACGCGCAACACGATCAGGACGCACGGCTCTCCCAGACCCCCGGCGCAGCAGCCGGGGAGCACTCACCTCATTGGCCCGGTCGGCATGCGCCGCTCCCGAGGTTCTCCCATGGTGGACCGGGGGCGGCTCGTGTCCGAAGGGAGCCTCTCGGGTCCGAAGAAAGCCGGGCAGCCCGAGCAGGCCCGACGACATCCGCAGAGCCCGAGGAGGCGGAGACCTGATGAGGCTTGTCGTTGATCTCAACCGGTGCCAGGGGTACGCGCAGTGCGCCTTCCTGGCACCGGACGTGTTCACCATGCACGGTGACGAGGCGCTGATGTTCGACCCGCAGCCCGACGACCGGCAGTGGCAGGCCGTCCTGCGGGCGGCCGAGGCCTGCCCGGTCAAGGCCATCACCGTGGAGGGCCCGGGCGGCGTACCGGCGGGGGAGAAGGCGGGTGCTTCCGGTGTCGCTTGACGGTTCCCTGGAGAGGCTCAGGCGTGAGGGCCACATCGTCATCGTGGGTGCCTCCCTGGCGGGCCTGCGGGCCGCCGAGACGCTCCGCGAGGAGGGCTTCACCGGCACCCTGACGATGGTCGGCGACGAGCCCCACGAGCCGTACGACCGGCCGCCGCTGTCCAAGCAGGTCCTGCTCGGCAGGGTGCCCGCCGACCACACGGCACTGCCCCGGCGCCGGCCCGTGGACGCGCAGTGGCGGCTCGGGGTGGCGGCCACCGGGTTGGACCTGGCGACAAACCGGGTGCGCCTCGCGGATGGCAGCGAGCTGGACTTCGACCGGCTGCTGATCACCACCGGCGTCCGCGCCCGCCCCTGGCCGCACGAGCTGGAAGCCGAACTCGACGGCGTCTTCGTGCTGCGCACCAGCGACGACGCCGCGCAGCTGCACCACCGGCTGAGCGCCGGCCCCCGCCGGGTGCTGGTCATCGGGGCCGGGTTCACCGGCTCCGAGATCGCCTCCGCCTGCCGCGAGCGGGGCCTGGATGTCACCGTCGCGGAACGCGGGGCGGCTCCGCTGGTCGGTGCGCTCGGCGGGGTCGTCGGCGAGGTGGCCGCCGTCATGCAGCGGGAGGCCGGTGTCGACCTGCGCTGCGGCATCACCGTGACCGGCCTGGAAGGCGACTCCGCCGGACGCCTGCGGTGTGCGCACCTGTCGGACGGCGGCACCGTCGAGGCCGAGGTGGCGGTCGTCTGCCTGGGCGCGACCCGCAACACCGAGTGGCTCGCCGACTCCGGCCTCGGGGCCGGCCCGCGCGGGATCGCCTGCGACGCCGGCTGCCGGGCCTTCGACGTACGGGGCATCGTCACCGACGACGTCTTCGTCGCCGGGGACGTCGCCCGTTCCCCGCACGCGCTCTTCGGCTACCAGTTCCTCTCCCTGGAGCACTGGGGCAACGCGGTCGCGGGCGCCGAGGTCGCCGCCCACAACATGATCAGCGCCAGTGCGGACCGCCGCCCGCACGTCTGGACACCGTCCTTCTGGTCGGCCCAGTTCGGGGTCAACATCAAGTCCGTCGGTGTGCCGCCGATGGCCGACGAGATCATCGTCACCCAGGGCTCCCTCTCCGAGCGCCGCTTCACCGCGGCCTACGGCCACCAGGGCCGCGTCATCGCCGCCGTCACCTTCGACCAGGCGAAGTGGCTGGACTTCTACCAGCGGCAGATCGAACAGGCCGCGCCGTTCCCGCCGGAGTTCACCACCGTCGACCGACGGCCCGAGGGAATGCACCCGGTACCGGCCGGGTTCCCCGATCCCTCGCTGCCCAGCCACGGCCCCACCGTCACCCTCAGTGGCCACTCGCCCAGCGACCGGCGCATCTCGTTCACCCCGCTCCGCGCCTGACCCGGAAGGACCACACCATGACGTCGGTCGCGCTCCTGCGCCAGATCACCGACTACGCCAACCGCCACGACCCGTACCCCCTGTACGCGGAGCTCCGCAAGACCCCGGTGGTCCAGGACGAGACGGGTCCCTACCTGGTCAGCACGTACTGGGAGATCCACAACCTGCTCCACGACCCGCGGCTCAGTTCCGACCTGCGCAACCTGAACCCCGAGGTGGCCCGGTCCATCGGCCATGAGGAGGACCCGAACCTGCCGCCGGCCTTCCTCAGGCTCGACCCACCCGAGCACGACAGGCTGCGCCGGCTGGCGATGCGGCCCTTCGGGCCGCCGCACACCCCGCGCCGGGTGTACGAGATGCGCGGCGAACTCGGCGAGATCGTGTCCGGCCTGATCGACGGATTCCGGGACCGGGGGCAGATCGACCTCGTCGACGACTTCTCCTACCCCTTCCCCGTCACGGTGATCTGCCGACTGCTCGGCATCCCCCGCGAGGACGAGACGCGCTTCCACGCCTGGGCCGACACCATCGCCGCCAGCATCGACCCCGTCCAGGGCACGGACGAGGAACGCGCGGCGCGGCTGCAGACCGTCCGGCAGGCCCGGACCGACCTCTCCGCCTTCCTCTCCGACCTGATCGAGCAGCGCCGCCGCTCGCCCCGCGACGACATGCTCTCCGCGATGGCCGCGGGCCACGGACCGGACAGTGAGATGTCGCTGGTGGAGATGGTCAGCACCTCGGTCCTGCTGCTGATCGCCGGCCACGAGACCACGGTCAACCTCATCACCAACGGGATGCTCACGCTGCTGCGCAACCCCGACGTCCTGAAGCGGCTGCGGGACGACCACGCCCTGGTCGTCCCGCTGGTGGAGGAGCTGCTGCGCTTCGAACCACCCGTGCAGTTGCTGCCCCAGAAGACCACGCTGACCGACATCGACATCGCGGGGACCACCATCCCCAAGGGCGCCCAGATCTGGCTGGTGCTCGCCTCCGGCAACCGGGACCCCGAGCGCTTCCCGGACCCGGACCGGTTCATCCCCGACCGGCCCGACAACCAGCATCTGGGATTCAGCAGCGGCGTGCACAACTGCTTCGGCTCGCCCCTCGCCCGGCTGGAGGCCCAGATCGCCCTGACCGAGCTGGTCCGCAGGCTCGACAACCCGCGACTGGTCGAGGACCCGCCGCCGTACCGCCAGAACGCGGTCCTGCGCGGGCCGCGGCACCTGGGCATCGCCTTCGACGGACTCAGGCAGTAGCCCGCAGCCTGTTCCCGCACGTGCCTCGGCCCGCCGCTCGCCCGCGGCGGGCCGTCATCGCGCGCGGCGGCGTGACACGCGACAAATGTTGATTCTTCAACTATGCTTCGAGGGCACCGACCCCGGCGATCAGCCGCACCCGAGGAGGAACCATGGAACAGTCCGTCACCGACAACACCGCGAAGTCCCGGTTCGAGATCCACGACGACGGCGAACTCGCCGGCTTCGCCGAGTACCACCGCTCCGGCAACGAGATCGCCTTCATCCACACCGAGATCGACCCCCGCTTCGAGGGCCGCGGACTCGGCAGCCGGCTGGCCCGCGCCGCCCTGGACGCGGCCCGCGAGCAGCAGCTCGCCATCCTGCCCTACTGCCCCTTCATCCGCGGCTGGATCACCAAGCACCCCGAGTACGCCGACCTGGTCCCCTCCACCCACCGCGCCCGCTTCGGCCTCTGAGCCACCGCACCGCCCGCAACGGCCCGGCGGCGCGCATCCACCGGGCGGACGTACGGGGCCAGGCGGCACGCGAGCACGAGGGTGGGGTCCGGTCGGAGCGTCGGATTCACGACGCCCTCCCCTCCGGGGACGGTCAGCCCCGGACGGGGGCCGGGGCGGGGGCGGCGAAGGCCGGGTAGTCGGTGTACCCGGCCGGGCCGGCGGCGTAGACGGTGCTCCAGTCGATCTCCGCGAGCGGGGCGCCGGCGGCGAGGCGGGCCGGCAGGTCGGGGTTGGCGATGAACGGGCGGCCGAACGCGATGACGTCGGCCAGGCCGGTCTCGATCAGGCGGGCGCCGCGTTCGCCGGTCATGCGGGTGTTGGCGATCAGCGTCCCGTCGAACAGCGGGCGGAAGTGGGCGAACATCGCGTCACCGGACAGCGCCGCCAACGGGGTTCCGGTGAAGTCGGTCTGGGCGCCCATCAGCAGCAGGTGGGACAGGCCCGTCAGCCGGGAGACGACGTACTCGGCCGCGGGCAGCGTCTCGTCGTCGGCCTGGAACGGACCGGATTCGTGCATCGGGCTCAGCTTGATCCCGGTGCGCTGCGGGCCGACCGCGGTGGTGACCGCGTCGACGATCTCCAGGGTCAGGCGGGCCCGGTTCTCGATCGACCCGCCGTAGGCGTCGGTGCGCCGGTTGGTGGCCCCGTTGAGGAACTGCGCCGGCAGGTAGAGGAAGTTCGCCAGGATCTGCACGCCGTCGAACCCCGCCGCGATCGCGTTGCGGGCGGCCTGCGCGTAGTCGGCCACGGTCCGGCGGATCTCGGCCAGGGACATCTCCCGCGGGGTGACCGTCGGCACCCGGCCCGCCGCGGTGACGCTGCGCTGCACGGGGTCGACGGCCGAGGCGGACACCGGTAGCGCCCCGGCGCGCAGGTCCGGGTGCGAGATGGAGCCGGTGTGCCACAGCTGGGCGATCATCCGGCCGCCCGCGCCGTGCACGGCCGCCGTCACGCGCCGCCAGCCGGCCACCTGTTCCCTGCTCCACAGCCCGGGCGTGTCGTGCCAGCCGAAGCCGTCCGGGCTGACCGCGGTGGCCTCCCCCACGATCACCCCCGCCGCGGCCCGCTGGGCGTAGTACGCCGCCTGCACGTCGGTCGGCACGTGGCCCGGGTTGTCGGCGCGCATCCGGGTCAGCGGGGCCATCGCGATCCTGTTCGGCAACTCCAGGTCGCCCATGCGGACCGGGGTGAACAACGGCGCGAGGTTCATGGAGGTCCCCCTTCCTTCTCTCATCACAATGTCGACTGACATTGTTCTATGCCCGTCTCGGCTCTTTGTCAATGTCAATCGACATCGTCTAGGCTCGGAGGCCGAAGGAGGTGCCCGCATGGGGGTGTCCAGGGAGAAGGCGGCGCAGAACCGCACGGCGATCGTCGAGGCCGCCGAGACGCTGTTCCGCGAACGCGGCGTCGAGGCCGTCGGGCTGGTCGAGCTGATGGCGGCCGCCGGCATGACCCGCGGTGGCTTCTACAACCACTTCGCCTCCAAGGCGGCCCTGGTCGACGAGGTCGTCGCCCGGTCCATGGCCAAGGGCGAGGAGAACCTGACCGCCCTCCTGGAGCACTCACGGCAGCGGGGCCACGACCCGGTGGGCGGCCAGATCGACTGGTACCTCTCCCCGGAGCACCGCGCCGACGTCGACCACGGCTGCCCGAACGCCGGATTCCTCGGCGACGCCCCCCGATTCGACGACGACGCCCGCGCCGACTACACCGCCGGACTGACCGCCAACATGCGCCTGTTCGCCCGGGCCGTCCAGGAAGCCACCGGCCTCGACGAACAGGACGCCTGGCAGCGTGCGCTCGCCCTGTTCAGCCAGATGGCCGGCGCCCTCCTCCTCGCCCGCGCGGTCGCCACCACCGACCCGGACCTCTCCGACCAGATACTCGCCGCCGCCCGCAAGGACCTGCACACCCGGGCCCACAGCGGCTGACACCGGGCACCGCTGCGCCGCCTTCGACCCGGCCACTGCGCCGTGCCCCCTCCCCTGGCCACGATGCGGTACGGATAGCAGTCAGCCATGCGGGCCTCCCTGATGCCGTGGCGGCAGTTGCCACGTCGGCCATCCTGCCCGCAGTGATCGCCGCGTGGTGACTTCGGATCAGGTGGAGCTCTCCATGGAGGACGGTCCACGAGCGCCACCGACTCCGGTCCGCCGCGGGGAGCGCCGGCACCCGAGTCCACGCACGGCTATTGACACATGGTCCAACAGTGGCGATTCTCGTCACACCGAGTGCGCGGTTCATGACAGCCGGCCCGGCCGGGTCGGTCCGCGCGTCCCGGACGATGCCCGGTGCCCGGCCGCGCCACCCCCTCACCTCGGACACGGGTGGTGACCATGCACCAACTCCCCCGCATCAGACGCGGATTCGTCACACTTCTGGCCGCACTCCTCACCCTGGCCACCCTGGTGTTCGCCGCTCCGGCGCCTGCGACGCCGGGCGAGACGGGCTGGTGGAACCCGACCGCGCGGCCCGCGCCCGACTCGCAGGTCAACGTCACAGGCGAGCCGTTCCGCGGGACCGATGCCCAGGGGCGAGTCCGGGGCTTCGTCGACGCGCACAACCACATCATGGCCAACGAGGCGTTCGGCGGCCGGCTCATCTGCGGCAAGTCGTTCTCCGAAGCCGGGATCGCGGACGCGCTGAAGGACTGTCCCGAGCACTACCCCGACGGCTCGCTCGCCATCTTCGACTTCATCACCAAGGGCGGCGACGGCAAGCACGACCCGGTCGGCTGGCCGACCTTCGCGGACTGGCCGGCCCACGACTCGCTCACTCACCAGCAGAACTACTACGCGTGGATCGAACGGGCCTGGCGCGGCGGCCAGCGGGTCCTGGTCAACGACCTGGTCACCAACGGGGTGATCTGCTCGGTCTACTTCTTCAAGGACCGCAGCTGCGACGAGATGACGTCCATCCGTCTCCAAGCGCAGAAGACGTACGAGCTGCAGGCCTATGTCGACACGATGTACGGCGGGCCGGGCAAGGGCTGGTTCCGGATCGTCACCGACAGCGCGCAGGCCCGCGAGGTGGTCAAGCAGGGCAAGCTGGCCGTCGTCCTCGGTGTGGAGACCTCCGAGCCGTTCGGCTGCAAGCAGATCCTCGACGTCGCCCAGTGCAGCAAGGCCGACATCGACCGCGGTCTGGACGAGCTGTACGGCCTGGGCGTGCGCAGCATGTTCCTCTGCCACAAGTTCGACAACGCGCTCTGCGGGGTGCGCTTCGACGAGGGCGCGCTCGGGACGGCGATCAACGTCGGCCAGTTCCTCTCGACCGGCACCTTCTGGAAGACCGAGAAGTGCGCCGGGCCGCAGCACGACAACCCGATCGGTCTCGCCCCGGCGCCCGAGGCGCAGAAGCAGCTCCCCGCGGGCGTGGCGGTGCCGGCCTACGCCGGCGACGCGCAGTGCAACAGCCGTGGGCTGACCGACCTCGGCGAGTACGCGGTGCGCGGGCTGATGAAACGCAAGATGATGCTTGAGGTCGACCACATGAGCGTCAAGGCGGCCGGGCGCTCGTTCGACATCCTGGAGTCCGAGTCCTACCCGGGTGTGATCTCCTCGCACAGCTGGATGGACCTCGACTGGATCGAGCGCGTCTACAAGCTCGGCGGTTTCGTCGCCCAGTACATGAACGGCGCCGAGGCGTTCAGCTCGGAGGCCAAGCGCACCGACGCGCTGCGCGACAAGTACCACGTGGGGTACGGCTACGGCACCGACATGAACGGCGTCGGCGGCTGGCCCGGCCCGCGCGGGGCGAACACCGCCAACCCGGTGCGCTACCCGTTCCGCAGCGCGGACGGCGGATCCCTCATCGACCGCCAGACCACCGGCGCGCGCACCTGGGACATCAACACGGACGGCGCCGCGCACTACGGTCTGGTACCGGACTGGCTGGAGGACATCCGGCAGGTCGGCGGCCAGGACGTGGTGGACGACCTCTTCCGCGGCGCCGAGTCCTACCTCACCACCTGGGGGGCCTCGGAGCAGCACCGGGCCACGGTGAACCTGGCCGCGGGCCGCCCGGCCACGGCCGGCACCACCGAGTGGTGGAACCCGTTCGTCAGCTACGCGCCCGGCCAGGCGGTGGACGGAGACCCGGGCACCCGCTGGGCCAGCGAGTGGAACGACGACCAGTGGTTCCAGGTCGACCTCGGGTCCACCACCTTGGTCGGGCGCGTCACCCTGGACTGGGAACGCGCCTACGGACGGGCGTACCGGATCGAGGTCTCCACGGACGGGAGCAGCTGGCAGTCGGTGTGGTCCACCACCACCGGGGACGGCGGCCTGGACACCGCGCGGTTCCCCGGCGTCCCGGCCCGCTACGTCCGCGTCCACGGGGTGCAGCGCGGCACCCAGTGGGGCTACTCGCTGTACGAGGTCGGCGTCTACAGCAGCTAGTCCCGCAACAGCGCCTACTGCGACGAGGCTTCAGCTCCAGGGCTGTGGCCTCGTCGTTCGTCGTGGCCGGTTCGGGCCCGGTGTCGGCGTCGGCGGCGCCGGCGGAACCAGTGCAGGACGTGGTCGGTACTACGGCGGACCGGCCGGACGAGACGGGTGACAGCCGGCGGCTGGTCACCGGACGGGCGCGGGCTCCTCCGGCGCACGGGTGCCCGTGGGAGTTTCGTCGGTGCCGACGGTGATGCCCCGGCGCTTGGAGATCCACACGGCGAGGACGACGACGGCCAGGGCCGACAGGGCGATGGTCAGCCGGAGGCCCGGGTTGGCATGCGCGCCGAAGCTGAGATTGACGATCGCGGGCGCCACCAGGAGGGAGACCAGGTTCATCACCTTCAGAAGCGGGTTGATGGCCGGTCCGGCGGTGTCCTTGAAGGGGTCGCCCACCGTGTCGCCGATGACGGTGGCCGCGTGCGCGGGGCTGCCCTTGCCGCCGTGGTGACCGTCCTCGATCAGTTTCTTGGCGTTGTCCCAGGCGCCGCCCGAGGTCGCCAGAAAGACGGCCATCAGGGTGCCCGCGCCGATCGCTCCGGCCAGGTAGGAGCCCAGCGGGCCGACGCCGAGGAGGAAGCCGAGGGCGATCGGGGTCAGCACGGCGAGCAGGCCCGGGGTGATCAGTTCGCGCAGCGCGTCGCGGGTGCAGATGTCCACCACCCGGCCGTACTCGGGCCGCTCGGTGCCGTCCATGATGCCGGGCCGGGTCCGGAACTGGCGCCGGACCTCGAAGACGACCGCGCCGGCGGAGCGCGAGACGGCGTTGATCGCCAGACCGGAGAAGAGGAAGACGACGGCGGCGCCGACCAGCAGGCCGACCAGGTTGTTGGGCTGGTCGATGGCCAGGCTCAGGCTCGCGCCGTGGGCGGCCGGGCCGATCTGTGCCTCGGCGGTCGCGATGGTGTCGGTGTAGGAGCCGAACAGTGCGGTGGCGGCGAGCACCGCGGTGGCGATGGCGATGCCCTTGGTGGTCGCCTTGGTGGTGTTGCCGACGGCGTCCAGTTCGGTGAGCACCTGGGCGCCGGCGCCGGTGACGTCTCCGGACATCTCCGCGATGCCCTGGGCGTTGTCGGAGACCGGGCCGAAGGTGTCCATCGCGACGATCACACCGACGGTGGTCAGAAGTCCGGTCCCGGCCAGCGCGACCGCGAACAAGGACAGGATCAGCGAGCCGCCGCCGAGCAGGAAGGCGCCGTAGACGGCGGCTCCGATGGCCACGGCGGAGTACACGGCCGATTCCAGGCCGAGCGCGACACCGGAGAGCACCACGGTGGCCGGCCCGGTCAGCGAGGTCCTGCCCAGGTCCCGTACCGGGCGGCGGGTGGTCTCGGTGAAGTAGCCGGTCAGTTGCTGGATGACGGTGGCCAGCACGATCCCGATGGCCACCGCGGCCAGGGCGAACACCCGCGGACTGCCCGCGTGCCGGGTGATCTCGGCAGGCACCCCGTGCAGTCCGGAGAAGCGGGCCGGCAGGAACGCGAAGACGGCGCCGGCCACCAGAGCGAGGGACACCGCGGCGGAGGCGATGAAGCCGCGGTTGATGGCGGTCATCCCGCTGCGGTCCGTGGGCCGCGGGGAGACCATCCCGATGCCCAGGACCGCCGTGAGCACCCCGATGGCGGGCACGACCAGAGGGAAGGTCAGCCCGTCGTCACCGAAGGCGGCTCTGCCCAGGATCAGCGCGGCGACCAGGGTCACGGCGTAGGACTCGAACAGGTCGGCCGCCATCCCCGCGCAGTCGCCCACGTTGTCGCCCACGTTGTCGGCGATCGTCGCCGCGTTGCGGGGATCGTCCTCGGGGATCCCCTGCTCGACCTTGCCCACCAGGTCCGCGCCCACGTCCGCGGCCTTGGTGAAGATCCCACCGCCCACCCGCATGAACATCGCCAGCAACGCCGCACCGAAGCCGAAGCCCTCCAACACCTTCGGCGCGTTCGCCTGGTAGATCAGCACCACCGTGGCCGCCCCCATGAGACCCAGGCCCACGGTGAACATCCCCACCACTCCACCGGTACGGAAGGCGATCCGCATCGCCCGGTGCGACACCCCTCGCACGATCGATGCCGCCGTCGGTCCCTCCCAGGACTCGATGGCCGGGACCGGCGCCGTCCCCGCCCGGGCCGCCGCCGCCACCCGGACATTGCTGCGCACCGCGAGCTGCATCCCGACGTACCCCGTCGTCGCCGAGAACGCCGCCCCGACCAGGAAGAACACCGAACGCCCGATCCGCTGCCCCCAGTTGTCCGCCGGCAACAGCAGCAGCACGAAGGGCACCACCCCGGCGAAGACGCCCAGGGTACGGAACTGGCGCCTCAGGTAGGCGTTCGCACCCTCCTGAACCGCCCCGGCGATCCGCCGCATCGTATCGGTGCCCTCGTCCGCGGCCAGGACCTGGCGAACGAGCGCCCAGGCCACCATCAGGGCTCCTGCCCCGATCACCGCGACGATCACCAGCAGCGTTCGGCCCGACCCGGTCAACTCGGGCGCGGCCGCGACGGATGCGCCTGCATGAAAGACCCCAGCCATTCCGTCCTCCTTGACGTCGTGCCTGGGCGCCGGGCGCGCGAACCAGCCGCCCGGGAGCAACAGAACGAGGCTAACCCCGGGGCCTGGAGGTCTCCACGGGGGTTAGGGCAATCGCGCACCCGGCGTGCGGCGGCGAGTGATCCCCTCGAAAATGGTGCTGCCGACGCCGTCGGACGCCACGGATCGCGAAGGAGGGCGACATGGACTTCGAGGTGATCGTCGAGATCCCGCAGGGGTCACGCAACAAGTACGAGATGGACCATGCCACCGGACGGATCCGCCTGGACCGGATGCTGTTCACGGCCACCCGCTACCCGGCCGACTACGGGTTCATCGAGGACACCCTCGGAGGAGACGGCGACCCTCTCGATGCCCTCATCCTCGTCGACGAGCCCACCTTCCCGGGATGCGGCATCACCTGCCGCGCCATCGGCATGTTCGTCATGACCGACGAGAAGGGGCCGGACGAGAAGATCCTCTGCGTGCCCGCTCACGACCCCCGCTTCGCCCGTCTGCAGGACATCGACGACATGCCCCAGCACGACCTGCAGGAGATCACCCACTTCTTCGAGGTCTACAAGGACCTCGAACCCGGAAAGTCCGTCGAAGGCTCCCACTGGGCGAACAAGGCCGACGCCTACGCCGAGATCGCGACCTCACGCTCCAGAGCCGCCGCCGCCCAGTAGGCCCGCCGTGCTGTCGAGGAGGGCGGCCGGTCGAGCCCGTGCCGGACACTGGTCGCTCCCGGCCCGGGTACTGGCCAGGGTTCGACACTGGCTCGACCGGCCCGTGGTCCCGGGATCGTGATCGGTGGACGCCGACCGGCTTCCATTGCGGCGAAGGAGCTGACAAGCGTGGAGCCTGTTGGCGAGGACGGGCCGGACGTGACGGGGAATCCGTTGTCGCCACCGCTTTGCGGACGCGCCCGGGAACAGGAAGAGCTCGATCGGCTGTTGCTCGACCTGCGCCGCGGACACAGCCGCGTACTGGTCCTGCGCGGGGAGTCCGGCGTCGGCAAGACCGCCCTGCTCACCTATCTGGCGGGTCGCGCCCCGGCGGGTCGCGTCGTCCGCACGGTCGGGGTGGAGACCGAATCCGAGATCGCGTACTCGGCTCTCCAGCAGAGGTGCGCTCCCCTGCTGAGCCATCTGGACCGGTTGCCGGCGGCGCAGCGAGCCGCTCTGGCGACGGCGCTGGGGCTGGAGCTGGAGCTCGGACCGGGCGATGGCGAATCACCCGGCTGTCTGCTGACCGGACTGGCCGTGCTGGGCCTGTTCGCCGAAGCCGCCGCTGTCGAGCCGCTGGTCTGTGTCGTGGACGACGCGCAGTGGATCGACGGGATCTCCGCGGCCGTCCTCGCATTCGTCGCCCGGTCGGCTGGACGCCGAGTCCGTGGCCCTGGCCTTCGCCGTGTCCACCTCGGCGTCGGCCCGCACGCCGACCAACGCCGGACTCCATACCGGCCTGCCGGAACTACAGGTGGACGGGCTCCGCGACGACGACGCCCGGGCGTTGCTCGACTCGGTGCTGCCCGGTCCGGTGCACCCCCGCGTGCGGGACGCGATCGTCGCCGAAGCACGCGGCAACCCGCTGGCGGTGATGGAGCTGCCGCGCGGTGAGAGCGAAATCAGGAAGGGGTAGGGGGGACATGGCTGGGTTGCAGCGATGGGGCGTCACCACGACGATGGTGGGCCGCGAGGACGAGCAGGCGAAGCTCGTGGCGTTCGTGAAGTCCGCCACGGGCCAGGCTCTCGTCCTGCGGGGGGAGGCGGGGGTCGGCAAGAGTTCGTTGTTGAGCCACGCCGCCGCGCTGGCGGAGCAGGAGGGCCACGCGGTCATCCGGGCCGCCGGCGTCGAGGCGGAGTCCGCGCTGCCCTATGCCGGGCTGCATCAGTTCCTCCATCCGCTGCTCGCCGACGTCGCACGGTTGGATGACGGGACCCGGGCGGTGTTCGACGCCGTGTTCGGCGGAATGCAGGGCGATCCGCCCTCGGTCATGACGCTCGGCATCGCCGTGCTCGGCCTGCTGGCGCTCGGCGCCGCACAACGGCCGCTGCTGCTGGTCCTCGACGACGGGCAATGGCTGGACGACGCCAGCGCCGACGTCTGCGGCTTCGTGGGCCGGCGCCTGGCCGGCAGCCCGGTGAAGCTGCTGGTCGCGGTCCGCACCGACCTCACGTCGCGCTTCGACACCGCCGCACTGCCCGAACTGCCGGTCGCCGCCCTGGCCGACGAGGACGCGGCCCGTCTGCTGGACCACCGGTACCCGAAGCTGGGCCGACAGGTCCGCCGAACCGTTCTGGACCAGGCCCAGGGCAATCCGCTGGCCCTGCTGGAGCTGCCCGCCCACTTCGCCGGCCGGTCGGGCGACCTCCCGGCCGAAGAACTCATCGGACGGGACGGCGCGCCCCTGCCCCGGCGGCTGCAACGACTGTTCGGCACCCGCATCGCAGCCCTCGACGAGCGGGTGCGGACCGAGCTGCTGATGGGCGCGCTCGACGGCGCCGGGACCCCGAGCGGCACCGACGCCGTCCCCGGCACCCGTTACGGCATGCGCGACGCCGACGCGGCAGTGGCCGCCGGACTGCTGGACATCGAAGTGGTCACCGGTCATTTCGTCTTCCGGCACCCGCTGGTGCGTTCCGCCGTCGTACAGATGGCCACTCCCAACCAGCGCCGCGCCGCGCACCTGGCGCTGGCACAGGTCCACCGGGAGAACCTCGAACGCCGGGCGACGCACCTGGCGGCGGCCACGGTCGATCCGGACGAGGACGTCGCCGGCGTCCTGGAGGCGGCGGCCGAGTCGGCGACCCGGCGCGGTGGCGCACTCGCCGCCGTGGCCTGGCTGACCCGGGCCGCCGAGCTCAGCGAGAACCACGCCGGCCGCTCCCGGCGGCTGGCCGACGCGGCCTTCGTCGCCGCTCACGCCGCCCGCCTCGGCCAGGCGCACCGGCTGGTCCAGGCGGGCCTCGCGCCCGGTTCGACGGAGTCGACGGCCTCGGTGCTGGCGGCCGGCTACCAGGCGCTCTACCAGGACGGGGACGTGCGCTCCACCCACCGACAGGTCTCGGCCGCGATCGAGACGCTGCGGGACGCCCGGACGGCCGCCGGTTCGGCCGAGCCGGAGGAGGTTCTCACCCGGCTGGTGATCCTGCTCCTGGCGATCAGTCAGTACAGCGGGGACCGCGCGACCTGGGAGAGCACCCACGAACTCCTCGCCTCCATGGGCGACCTCGTCACCGAACGCGTCCGCCTCTACAGCGGCACCTGGAGCGACGTGACCAGGCACGGAGCCGACTGGGCCGAGCCGGTACGACAGGCCGCCGCGAACCTGCCGGATCTGGAACCCTGGGACGTCAGCCGGCACGCCACGGCCGCGTACCACCTCGACATCCTGAGCCACTACCGCCCCCACCTCCAGCGAGTGGTGGACCGCGAGCTGGAGACCGGGGCCATGGCCACCGGCATGGTCATGCTGCACCAGATCATGCTCGACCAGATGGCGGTCGGCGAATGGGCCGAGGCCGAGGAGACCGGGCAGCGCGGCCTGGCCCTGGCCACCGAGCGCGGCCACCACCTGTTCGCCGCCCAGAGCCGCGCGTACCTGGCCCAGCTCGCGGCGCTGCGCGGACAGGTCGGGCGGGCACGGGACCTCCAGGCCGAGGCGGACGCCTGGGCCCGCCCGCGCGGCCTGGGCTTCCTGACCCAGGTCGCCGACTCCGCCGGCGCGACCGCCGCGCTGAGCTCCGGCGACTACGAGACCGCGTACCTCTACGCCATCGGCATCACCCAGCCGGGCACCTTCCGGCCCTACGCGTACCAGGCCTCGCGCACCCTGCTCGATCTCGTCGAGGCCGCCCAGCACACCGGACGCGTCGAGCAGGCCCGGGCGCACGCCCTCGCCGCCCGCGACGCCGGTCTGCCGTCCGTGTCGCCCCGCCTGGGACTGATCACCTACGGCGCGCTGGCGATGACCGCCGAGAACGAGCGGGAGGCCGTCGAGATGTTCGGGCGGGCCGAATCCCACCCGGACGCCGCCCGCTTCCCGTTCGAGCTGGCCCGGATCCGGCTGGCGCACGGCATCCGGGTGCGCCACGTCCAGGGCCTGGCGGCGGCGCGGCAGTACCTGGTCCCGGCGGCCGAGGCGTTCGAGCGGCTGGGCGCGGTCGGCTGGGCCGAGCGGGCCCGGGCCGAACTGCGCGCCACCGGGGCCCCGCCCCGCGCCTCGACGCTGAAGCCGGCCTCGCTGACCTGGCAGGAACGCCGCATCGCCGACCTGGCCGCCGGCGGCCTGACGAACAAGGAGATCGGCGAGCGGATGCACCTGTCGCCGCGTACCGTCAGCTCGCACCTGTACCGCGTCTTCCCCAAGCTGGGCATCACGGCCCGGGCGGCGCTGCGCGACGCGCTGAGCCGGACCGAGGCGCTGAGCCGGACCGACGTGGCGCAGGTCTGATGCCTGCGCTCAGTCCCGCGCGACCACGGCCTCGATGCCGTTGGCGGCCAGCCAGACGAGGACGTGGTCGGCGACCGAACGCCAGCCGCTGTCGAACACCAGGGAGTGCCCTCGGTCGGCGAACTGCTTCAGATCCGTCACGGCGCAGGAGTCGCCGTAGAGCTTGTAGACGGAGCGGGTCACGCCGTCCGGGACCATCCGGTCCTCCTGGCCGGACACGAGCAGGAGCGGCCCGCGCGCCGAGTTGGCCGTGTCCACGACGGTGTCGGCCGGCCCGGCGGCGGTGCGATCGAGCCCGAGGTCCCCGAGCAGCCGGAGCGGGGCCGGGACGGCGTACCGGTCGAAGAGCTTCGCGGCCTCCTCCTCACCGACCGCGTTGGCGACGACGTGTCGGAACCAGGTCCGGGGCAGCGGCTCGAAGGCCGGGTGCCGGGTCGAGCCGGCCGGCATCAGCGACCACGGCCGGGGCCTGCCGTCGTCCAGCGGCACACCGCCGGCCGGCACCGGCGCGAGGGCCACGGCGGCGCGGCCGAGGCCAGTGCCGAGGAGGTGCTGGGAGATGAGGCCGCCGGCTGAATGCCCGATGAGGACCGGCGGGTTGTCGAAGGTACGCACGATCTTCTCGTAGTGGGCCGTGAGCGCGGCGAGCCCGAGGTCGCGCAGCGGGCCGGGATCGCGGCGGACCTGGCCGGCGGTGGGGGCTTCGCCGGGCCAGCCCGGGACGCACACCGCGTAACCGTGCGCGGTGAACCGTTCGGCCCAGCCCTCCCAGGAGGACATGTGGAACCACGCACCGTGGATGAGGACGACGGGGGTTTGCTTCACGGCCAGACCTTCCGATTGCACACACGACGATCCGCCGGCATCGCGGCGCTCCTTCGAGGATCACCAAGCGGTAGGACGGCGGAAACAGTCGAATGACTGAATCCGGCGGCCCGGCAGACCCTTGGTACGTCTGCGAGCGTCTTCGTGCGTCTCGACGTCATGTGACCGATGCGTCGGGCCGGTGGCCGAAGAACAGTGGAGGCATCAGCGGGTCTCCAGGAAGGATCAGACATGATCAACAGGCGTACCTTCACCAAGGCGGTCGGTCTCGGCGTGGGCGCCGCGGCTGTGTCGGTCGGCGCGGCATCGAACGCGCCTGCCGCCTTCGCGGCCGGTTCCGACCGGCCCGGCCGCCCGGCCCCGGTCATCCCGGCCATCGCCCCGGGCACCCACACCACGTTCACCGACCTGAAGCGGGTCCGGGCCGGCGTGCTCGACATCGGCTACGCCGAGGCCGGACCCAAGCACGGGCCCGTGGTCATCTGCCTGCACGGCTGGCCCTACGACATCCACAGCTATGTCGACGTGGCGCCGCTGCTGGCGGACGCCGGCTACCGGGTGATCGTGCCGTACCTGCGGGGCCACGGCACCACGACCTTCCTGTCCCCGACGACCGTCCGCACCGGGCAGCAGTCCGCGATCGCCCTCGACATCGTCGCCCTGATGGACGCCCTGAAGATCCACGAGGCGGTGCTGGCCGGCTTCGACTGGGGCTCGCGGGCCGCCGGCACCATCGCGGCGCTGTGGCCGGAGCGGGTCAAAGCCCTGGTGGCGGTGAGCGGTTACCTCATCGTCAACATCCCTTCGCAGAAGAATCCGCTGCCACCGAAGGCCGAGCACACCTGGTGGTACCAGTACTACTTCGCCACCGACCGCGGCCGCGTCGCCATGGAGACCAAGCAGAACCGGCACGACCTGTGCCGGCTGGTGTGGGACGAGGTGTCCCCGGCCTGGAAGTTCGACGACGCCACCTTCGAGCGCACCGCCGCGGCGTTCGAGAACCCCGACTACGCCGCCATCGTGATCCACAACTACCGCTGGCGCCTGGGCCTGGCCGACGGCGAGCGCCGCTACGACCGCTACGAGCAGTTGCTCGCGGCCCGGCCGGTCATCACCGTGCCGACCATCGCCCTGGACCCCGCCCTCGACCCGTTCCTGGCCACGACCGACGGCACCGGGTACCGGAAGTTCTTCACCGGCCGGTACGAGCACCGCGTTCTCACCGGCATCGGCCACAACGCGCCGCAGGAGGCGCCGACGGCGTTCGCCCAGGCCGTGGTGGACGCCGACCATCTGTGACCCACAAGCGTTTCGACCACAAGGAGGTACGAACGTGAGTGATCCCAGTCCCGGCATGCACGAACAGGCGGCGGAAATCCGCAAGGCCCGATTCGGCGCGCTCCCGGAACGTGTCCCCTTCGGGGACATGGTCGAGGAGAAGGCGGTGTTGCCGGCATATCAGGCGGTGGACGCCCACGACCCCGACGCGCCAGCGGTCAGGTTCTCCTGCCTGGCAGCGGATCCGGGCCTCTGAGCACAGCAGGTCAGGCATGACGCGGCACTGGCAACAAGGCATTCGGGTCCGCCCCCCACCGGGGGACGGACCCGAACTTGCCGTGCCCCGGCCTCAGGCCGGCTGAGCCGCACCCCGGCGTGCCTTCCAGGCCGGCAAGCCGGCCTGGACGATGAAGAAGATCCCGCCGCCGGTGGCATAGACGGACAGCACATCCAGCGGGGGCTGGTGGCCCGCCGCCTGGATGTCGTAGAAAACGCCCACGACGAAGGACAGGCCGCCGGCGACCAGCATCGGCCACTGCCCGGCCAGCTCGGGCCCGCGACGCCGGATGCCGACCGCCACCTGAGCCGCGCCCGAGACGACGGCCCAGACGCCGAATACGCCGAGCACCGCGCTCACCTCGTGCGTGGAGCCCGCCACGCCGAAACCGACGGCGACCGGTGTGCTCAAGGCCCCGTTGAACGCCGTGACGCGCCGCTCCGCTCCGTCCGACACCGACAGGCAGTCGACCGCGGACGACACCGCGTCGAGCAGCGGATAGGCGACGAGCAGCGTGATCGCCGCCGCGCCGAGCGTGGCATGGGCGTGGGCAAGGGCCACGGCCCACACCACCGCCAGGACTCCGCGTACGAGGTACAGCCTCACCAGCGGGGCGCGGGCCGGTGGCGACGAGGTCCGCTGACGCGCTCACCGGTGTGGAGACGGCCGCGGCGGCGACCAGGGGAACACTCGCCGCGACGACGGTCAGGAACCGTCGTTTCATGATCCCTCCTCGGAATCGGGGATGGCGCCATCGCTGTGGCCGCAGCGTCGGTGACGGCGCATCAGTCACATGACGCCCAGTCGGCGAGGCCGCTCGGAGGCCCGGAAGGGCCGGAAGGGCCGGAAGGGCCGGAAGCGTGAAGTCACATGACCGATGCGTCGGGAACGGGCCGAGGGCGACAGTGGGGACCGCTGGATCCACCGCACTGTTCGAATCCCTTGGAGTGTTTCCATGTTCAGCATCGAGAACGGCCGCCTGCGCCGCTTCATCGCCGGTGCCGCCGCCGTCGTCGGCGCGTTCGCCGTCGTCGGCACCGCGAACGCCGCGACCCAGGACTCGGCCACCGACCGGGCCCCGAAGCCGACCGTCGTCCTGGAGCACGGCGCGTTCGCCGACGGCTCCAGCTGGGACGGCGTCATCGCCAAGCTGCGCCGTGACGGCTACCCGGTGGTGGCCGCCGCCAACCCGCTGCGCGGCCCGGCCTCCGACGCCGCCGCGCTGCGCAGCCTCGTCGACCACATCAAGGGCCCCGTCGTCCTGGTCGGCCACTCCTACGGCGGCTCGGTCATCAGCGAGGCCGCCGTCGGTGAGCCGCGGGTCAAGGCCCTCGTCTACGTCGCCGCGTTCCTGCCCGCGCCGGGCGAGTCCGCGCTGCAGCTGACCAACCAGTTCCCCGGCTCCACCCTGCCCGGCACGCTGGACCCGGTGCCGTTCACCAACGCCGACGGCAGCACCGGCACCGACCTGTACATCCAGCAGGACAGGTTCCGGGCCCAGTTCGCCGCCGACGTCCCGGCCGACCGGGCCGCGCAGGCGGCCGCGTCGCAGCGGCCGATCGCACAGGCCGCACTGACGGAGAAGGCCACCGCCGCCGCCTGGCAGACCGTACCCAGCTCGGACATCGTCACGACCGAGGACCTCAACATCCCGGCCGCCGCGCAGCGGTTCATGGCCGAGCGCGCCCACGCCCACACCACCGAGGTGGCCGCGTCCCACTCCGTCGCGGTGTCCCACCCCGGCCTGGTGGCCGGCGTCATCGAGAAGGCTGCCCGTGCCACCCGCTGATCCGGTGGCACACCTCCGCCACCGAGAGCCGGGAGGATGGATCCGGTCCACGCCCTCCGCCCTCCCGGCTCGTCCCTCTCCGAGAGAGATCCGGCCTCCGAGAGAGGCGACGCGCCCTGGACGCCTTCCGCCGCGACGAGCTGACGGTCGAAGAGGGGACGCGCTGGCTCGTCGTCGCCGCCCACGGTGCGTGGGAGACCTGGGACGACGAGGCGTGGGAGGCGCTCACCGAGCTGAACGTCCGCCGCACCCGGGCCGCCGGCGCACTGACCATCTTGCCGGTCGCGCTGGCCCGGGCTCATCTGCTCTACGGCGAATGGCTGCGTCGGCAGGGCCGCGAGCCGGACGCCCGCGGGCAACTGAGCGCGGCGCACGACATGTTCGTGGAGATCGGCGCCGAAGCGTTCGCCGAACGCACCCGCCGTGAACTCGCCGAGTGCGGGGTCTCGGTGTCACCGCCTGCCACGCAACGGACGGTCGAGCTGACGGAGCAGGAGAGCCGGATCGCCAGGCGCGCACGGGACGGCCGTTCGAACGCTGAGATCGGCGCCGAGCTCTTCCTCAGTGCCCGTACGGTCGAGTGGCACCTGCGCAAGGTGTTCACCGAACTCGGCATCAGCTCACGACGGGAGTTGCGCACCGTGCTGCCGTAGCCGTCCCACGGGCCCGTCGGACAACTGCGGTCACCGGTAGGACAGGGCGCCGTCGATCTCGCGGCGGGAGGAGATCCCCAGCTTTGCGAAGACCTTGCGCAGGTGCCACTCGACCGTGCGAGGGCTGAGGAACAACTGCGCGCCGATCTCCGCGTTCGGGTGCCCGGTCGCCGCGAGCCGGGCGATCTGTGCCTCCTGCGGGGTCAGGACCGGCGCGCCGGGGGTCCGCTTGCGGGCGGTCTCACCGGTGGCGAGCAGCTCCCGCCGGGCCCGTTCCGCGAACGCCTCCATGCCCATCGCCGCAGCCGCCTCGTGCGCCGCGCGCAGTTCCGAACGGGCCTGTGCGCGCCGGTTCTGGCGGCGCAGCCATTCGCCGAACAGCAACCGGGCCCGAGCCTCGAACACTCCGAGCCCGCCTCGGCCGAAGTGGTCCACGGCCTCGCGGTAGCGGTCCTCGGCCTGCTCGGGTGCCCCGGTCAGGGCATCGGCGACCGCCTGCGCGCCGAGGGCCCAGGGCGTGCCGGCCCGGCTCCAGTCGGCCAGCAGCTCGCGCGCCCGGGCCGCCGCGGCCGGGTCGCCGGCCCGGGTCGCCGCCTCGACCAGCTCGCTGCACGTCCAGAAGTGCACCACAAGGTCCTTATGCTCTCCGCCGCGCAGCGCCGCTTCCATGGCGAGCGGATAGTTGCCCAGGCCGTTGTGGAGCACGGCCCTCGCGCACGCGGCTACGCCGACGAGTCGGCCCAGGCCGCGCTGCTCGCCTTCGTGTTCCATCGCCTCGATCGCTTCCAGGGCCGGTCGTTCCCGTCCCTGGTACGCGCTGATCAAGGCCGCCGTGGCCGTGCGCGTCACCGAGCCGGTGGCCTTCTCCAGGGCCGCGGCCTCGGCCAGCAGGTCGCCCGCTTGGGAGAAACGCCCCGCGAAGCCCAGCGCGGACGCCTGGTAGGGCAGCGCCGTCGAGAGGAGCGACAGGGTTCCCGTCCGGCGGGCGACGCGGACCGCCCGGTCGCCGATGTCCAGCCAGACCTGGAGGTCGCCCAGCTCCGCGGCGGCGTTCGCGGCCGCCCACAGGGCGGACGGGTCCTCCTCGTCGGTGAGGGAGCGCAGCGCCCGCGCCAACTGCGGAAAGGCGGCGGCCGGCCCGTCCACGCTCCGGGCGACCAGGGCCCTGAGGAAGACTCCCCCCGGCTCGTCGCCGGGCGGCAGGTCGCGAGCGGCCTCGGCAACCCGGCGCAGTGCGCCTTCGTCGTACCGGCCGGCCCAGATGGCCGCGTCGAACGCCGCGAGGCAGGTCTCCCGCGCGAGGGCCGGGTCGAGGTCCCTGAGCCGGCCCGCCGCGTCGAGCAGCGGCTGCACCGCGCCCCTCCCCGAGTCGGTCATGGCTGACGCCTTGGCCCGCAGCCGGCTGGCGTGGGCCTGCTGCAGCCGGTCCAGCGGCCCCAGTTCGGCGGCGGCGAGCAGGTCGGGAACCCGGGCCGGCACGCCCGCGGCGACATGGGCCGCTGCGGCCGCCAGCGCGCGCCGGGCCCGCTCGTTCGGGTCGGGGGTGAGCGCGGCGGCACGTTCCAGGAAGGCCGCGGCGGCCGCCCGGCCACCGCGCGCCAGGGCCCGGTCGGCGGAGCACTCCAGTGCGGCGGCGACCTGCTCGTCCGGCCCGACCGCGGCGTGGGCCTGGTGCCAGGCCCGCCGGTCGGGGTCGCGCTCGGCGTCGGTGGCCTCGGCCAGGGCGCGGTGCGCCGCGCGCAGGGTGGCGGCATCCGCGCCGCGCCAGACGGCCGAACGCACCAGCGGGTGCCGGAACCGCACCAGGGCTCCCAGGGTGATCAGGTCGGCGGCCTCAGCCGGTGCCGCGGCGTCGACCCCGATGCCCATCAGGCGCAGAGCGTGCCACAACAGCGGGCCGTCGCCGACCGGTTCGACCGCCGCAACCAACAGCAGGGCGCGGGTGTCGGCCGGCAGCGCGTCGACACGCCGACGGAAGCCTTCCTCGATCCGGGTCGCCAGCGGGCCGGCGCCGGGGCCTCCGAAGCCGAACGCCAGCTCCGCCGGCGACAGGCCCCGGGGCAGCTCCAGCAGGGCGAGCGGGTTCCCGCCGGTCTCGGCGACGATCCGGTCCCGCACGCGGGCGTCGACCGGCCCCGGCAGGGCGCTGTCGAGCAGCGTCCGGGCGTCGGCGTCGGCCAGCCCGCGCAGGGCGAGCTCCGGCAGACCTGCGAAGCCCTCCTCCGGCCTCCCGCCGGTGGTCCGCTCGGCGAACACCAGCGCCACCGATTCGGCGTCCAGCCGCCGCCCGACGAACGCCAGGATCCGCTGGGACATCAGGTCCAGCCACTGCGCGTCGTCGACCAGGCACACCAGCGGGGACCGGGCCGCCGCCTCGGCGAAGAGACCGAGGACCGCGATCCCGACCAGCAGCATCTCCGGCGCCTTCCCCGCGCTCAGACCGAACGCGACCCTCAGCGCGTCCTGCTGCACCGCCGGCAGCCGGTCGAGCCGCGGCAGCAGCGGGGCGCACAGCTGCTGCAGGGCGGAGTAGGCGAACTCGGACTCGGCTTCGACGCCGGCCGCGCGGATGGTCTGCCACTGCCCCGCCCGCCCGGCCAGATGGTCGAGCAGCGCCGACTTGCCGACGCCCGCCTCACCCCGCAGCACCAGCACCCGG
Organism: Kitasatospora sp. NPDC057542; assembly: GCF_042801945.1. Taxonomy (NCBI): domain Bacteria; kingdom Bacillati; phylum Actinomycetota; class Actinomycetes; order Kitasatosporales; family Streptomycetaceae; genus Kitasatospora; species Kitasatospora sp. NPDC057542. Next base: position 34,565 of record NZ_JBHVFE010000001.1, on the reverse strand, counting down.
CTGCGCCCGTCGCGCACCTCGCGCAGCAGGCGGTCCAGCGCCTCCACCTCCCGGGTACGCCCGAGTAGCTGGTGGTTCGCGGGCTGCGGCATGGCACCTCCGGGACGAGTTCCTCCCGGAGGAGCTCCACCCATCCTACGAACACCGGGACCCGCTGAGCTGCGCGGATCCGGTCACCCCCGGCCGCCCTCGCCGGCCCGGTGCCGGACGGCCGGTGCACGGGTGGTCAGCGTCCGGGGGCCCGGAGGGTGACCTCCTGGAGGAACCACTCGTTGCCGTCGGGGTCGGCGAAGCGGGCGAAGGTACCGTAGCTGGGCCGTCCCGGGGCGACGCCGGGCACCCGGTGGGTCCCGCCGGCGTGGTGGAAGACACCGGTCTCGTCGTGGAACGGGCCGTCGATGTCGACTCCGCGCCCGGCGAGTTCCTTGACCGCCCGCTCGATGTCGGTCACGACCAAGTGCAGTCCCCGGGCGAAGCCCACGGGGAGCGCGGTCAGTCCCTCCCCGAAGACGACCGAGCAGGCGGAGCCGGGCGGGGTGGCCTGGACGATCCGGTAACCCTCGTCGATCGGGAAGTCCGCGTCGAGGCGGAAGCCGAGCGTGTCGACGTAGAACTCCTTGGCGATGTCGACGTCGGAGACGGGCAGGACGATGACTTCGAGCTTCAGCTCCACGGGGGTGTTCTCGCTTTCAGGAGGAGGGGGTGGTGGATTGCCGTGCGCTGCGGTCGCGGGAGGTCCCTGCTACCTCAGCGACCGGAAGGCGGTGCGGAGTTCTTCGGCCAGGAGCTGCGGCTGCTCCCAGGCGGCGAAGTGGCCGCCCTTGTCGACCTCGTTCCAGTGGATGATGTTGCCGAAGGTCCGCTCGCCCCAGCTGCGCGGCGCGGGGTAGATCTCGGCGGGAAAGACCGTCACCGCGACCGGCAACTTCGGGATGGACACCGCGTTGAACGGTCCGCCGCCGGCCTGGGTGCCCTCCCAGTACAGCCGGGACGACGACGCACCGGTGCCGGTCAGCCAGTACATCGAGATCGCGTCGAGCATCTCGTCGTAGGTGAGGACCTTCTCGGGCACGCCGGCCGAGTCCGTCCACTCCGCGAACTTGTCGTAGTAGTAGGAGGCCATGCCGACCGGGGAGTCGGTGAGGGAGTAGGCGATCGTCTGCGGGTTCCGGTTCATCATCGCCGCGTAGCCGAAGCCGTCGCGGTAGAAGTGCAGCAGCCGCTCGTACGCCCGCTTCTCCTCGGCCGACAGGTTGGCGGGGGTCGGGTCGAAGTTGCGCAGCCGGCGCAGGATGTCGTCCGGCACGGTCCCCGGCATGTTGACGTGGATGCCGAGCAGCCCCTTCGGCTGCTGGACGGCGAGCACCTCGGAGAGGATCGCGCCGTGGTCGCCGCCCTGCGAGACGTACTCCGGGTACCCGAGGCGCCTCATCAGCTCGTGGAAGGCGGGCGCGATGCGGGCGAAGTTCCACCCGGGCCTGGTCGGGTTACCCGAGAAGCCGTAGCCGGGCAGGGTCGGCAGCACCAGGTGGAAGGCGTCCTCGGCGCGGCCGCCGTGCGCGGTGGGGTTGGTCAACGGGTCGATGACCTTCAGCAGTTCGACGATCGACCCGGGCCAGCCGTGGGTCATCAGCATCGGCATGGCTCCGGCGTGCGGGGAGCGGATGTGAGCGAACTGGATGTCCAGTCCGTCGATCTCCGTGATGTACTGCGGCAGTTCGTTGAGGCGCCGTTCCAGCTTGCGCCAGTCGTACCGGGTGCCCCAGTACTCCATCAGCGGCCGCACCTTCGCCAACTGCGCGCCCTGGCTGCGGTCGTCGACCGTCTCCCGGTCGGGCCACCGGGTCGCGCGGACGCGCCGCCGCAGGTCGTCGAGGTCTGCCTGCGAGACCTTGATACGGAACGGGCGGATCCCTGCTCCCGACCGCGGTGCCCAGCCCGGCGTCGTCCCGGCGTCTGCCGATGCCGCCCCTCGGCCGGTGGCCGCCTGGGCCGGGGCGGACAGGCCGACCTGGCCGGCGACGACACCGGCCGCCGCGAGACCGAGGAAACGGCGTCGACCGGTGGTGGGCCGGTTCGTGTTTTCGTGCGCTGCCATCGAAGACTCCTTGTGTCGGAACGGGATGTGAGGTGCTCCGCCAGCCGTCGGCCGGAGGCACCTGACGGCATGGCTCGCCGGCCGGCTGTCCTGGCAGGTGGACACCGCTGACGGTGCGGGGCGTCCGGGTGCGCGCCTGGGGCAGCCGGAGCGAAAAGCGGGAGACCCGGCCCGCGTTGACGCGTTGGGTGACCGTCCGACCGTCCGCCCGTCCGCCGAACACCAGGCGGTCGGCTCACTGCGGCCTGTGCAGGACGGCGGGGCAAGGGAGTGCCGGGTGACGGGCGGGCCCGGTGTGCGTCTCGGGGCCGGCAGCGGACGGCGGCCCGCTTGCGCTGCCCCGGGGCATCACCCGCCTACCCGGCACCCCTCATGACAGGGGCTTCGAGACCTCCGTGTGGAGAGGTCACCGAAGGCCGTACTGCCCTGGTCCGGGTGGCGTCAGGCCGGGACCACCCGGTAGCTCAGCACCGGCCACGGCAGGTTGGACTGGGCCAGCGAGCCGGTGGCCCACGGGTTGGCGCCGGTGCAGCCCGCACCGGAGTACAGCACCACGGACGCGGAGCCGGAGGCGACCTGGACCGATCGGGCGGGCGCCGACAGCGTGTGGCACGGGCCGAAGTCGTCGAGGTCGACCGCGGTCACCGCGCCGCTCCCGCCGGTGCCTGAGTAGAGGTGGGCGCCCGGCTGCAACGGAGGCCAGCCGGCAGCGTGTGCCGATCCGGCACCGAGGCCCATCACGGCCGCGACGACGGTCGCCGTGGCGGCCGAGCCGCGGAGCATGGCCTTGGGTGTGAACATGTGAACCACCTTTCCGTGTGTGTGATGGTGTTGCTGGAGGGTGCTGTTGGAAGGATCAGGCCCGGTTCTCCACCTGGAACATCCAGCTCTGCTTCTCCAGTTCGGCGATCAGCCCGATCAGCAGATCCTCGGTGACGGCGTCCGCCTCGCCGGTCGCGCCGATGCGCTCGCGCCGTCGGCGGATGACGGTGGCGAACGTGTCCACCAAGGCGTTCACCACGGCCCTGTCCTCCAGCCATCCCTGCGGAACGGAGGGAAGGGCGCTGGTGGCGGCGATGGTCGCGGCCCGGCCGTCCGGGGCGACACCCAGCGCGACGGCGCGTTCGGCGACGGTGTCCGAGAAGTTCCGGGCCGTGGTGGCCACCTCGTCGAGCTGCACGTGCAGGGACCGGAAACGCGGACCGTACAGGTTCCAGTGCGCCTGCTTGGCCGTCAGGGCGAGATCGAGGAGGTCGACCAGGGTGGCCTGGAGAGCACTGCCGGCGACTGCTCGGGCGCTGTCGGACAGCGGGCTGCTGATGACGGGAGGTACAGACATGGCGTGTCCCTTCGGGGCGGGCGGGCGTTCTCCATCATTGGCTCCGCACTGCCGTTCGGCATCGGTCATTTGACGGCATGTCCGTTTTGCCGTGGGCGTCTCCCCAGTGGCCGGGGCAGCAGCTACCGACCCGCTTCGCCATGCGGCCCTCGCCTCTTTCGACACCGCCCCCCGTGTCCCTGCGGGCTTCGACCGTCAGATGACCGATCCGGGAATCCACCGACAGACGAAGGGTGGGAGCCACAGCCGACACACGGCCGCCGGGAAACGAAGGATCCGGCCCGGGGGCTGAGCTGCCCTGCATTTCGTGGAGTCCGCGATTGTGTGATCAAGCGGTCTGGATCACCTGCACATGCCGAAGCACAACGCGGAGTGGTGGTGGGACAAGCTCCGGAACAACGTCCGTCGTGACGAGGACACCGACGCGCACCTCGTCCGACTGGGGTGGCTCCCCCTGCGGGTCTGGGAGCACGAGGCCGTGAACACCGCAGTGGCCAAGGTGGTCGAGGCCCTCGCGTTCCAAGGGCACCCCGGGCGATGGGGATCCAGGGGCGGGGCGGACGGTGATCACGGAAGGCGACCGCTACCGCGCGTACGTCGCCAACGACCTCATCCCCGCAATCGGCAGCATCCGCCTCGACGACCTCGGCTACCCCCACATCGTCGGCCTCGTCCACACTCAGCTCACCCACGGACGAGGCCGCGTCACCGTCCACCAGATCCTCGCCACCCTCTCCAGCGCACTCGGCGACGCCGTCCGACACCACCGCCTGGCCACTAACCCCGCCCGGCCAACAGTCATCCCGCGCCCAGCCGCCGCCGAACGCCACATCTGGACTCCGCAAGAGGCCGTCCGATTCCTCCGCTACTGCCACGCTGTCGACCCGCCTTTCGCCGACCTCATCGAGCTGCTCATCGGCACCGGCACCTGTCGACCAACGCCAACATCTACAGCCATCTCACGACCAAAGCCGCCCGCGACGCCGTCGACACCATCGACAAGACACTGACGACCATCGACGGAGTCGGCACTCCCCGGCTCGCATCCCCAGGCCGCGACCACCCAGCGACCACAATCCGCAGCTCCACAACCAACTCACCCTCACCAAGAGGCCGGAAGGAGCAACGAGTTACCGAAACATCGCCCAGCCGCCGCCAGAACGGTGCGACCACCATGCGACCATCAGTCGACGGAGCATCAAAAAGGCCGTTCCCGCCAGAAGCGGAAACGGCCTAAGACCTGCAGTGATGCAAGTCGGGACGACAGGATTTGAACCTGCGACCCCTTGACCCCCAGTCGCCCGGCAATGCGCGATCCAGCCTGATGTGCGCTGAACGGAACGCGCCGTCCGTGTTGGAGGACGAGGCTCGCGCGCATCGATCTACCAGGTGTGGTCCCTGCTTCGTCCCCAACAACAAGGCTACGTCTCCCGATCTGCCGACCGCTGTGGTGCACTGCCAGAAGTTTGCGATCTTGCGCACCCATCTCGCCGGCCGTTTCTGTTGGGTCCTCCGGGGCCGGCTTGGCCAGTCTCTGCTGCTGCAGATGTAGCAGGGCATCAGAAAGGATCTCTGCAGGAAGCTTCGGCGTTTGCGCTTGGTCGCGACCACGGCGATGGCCGTGATCGCGTCGTGGTCGAGGCTGCCAATCCCGGTGCGTAGGTGGGCCAGCAAGGCCCTCCAGTTGGATGGACAGGCAGCCGAGGTGAGGTCGCCTACCTCGGTAGCGGAAGGTCTTGTAGTCATACTCTGTGCGTTTCACTTCGTAGCGCTCCCACAGGGTGCACGAACCCCATTCTGTGAACGCACCGCGCGGCACGTACTGGCCGTGGGAGGATCTTGGGCTGCGGGCCAGTCGTGCACCAAACCGTCGCGGCCCGGGGAGGGATCGACCATGACGACCAAACACGCCGGGGGCGGCGAGCCAGACGTGGCCTTGCAGGTCCGCCAGGTGAGGCAGGCCCTGAAGGCCGTCTACGTGGACTCCGGACTCATCGACGGCAGCGACCTGGTCGGGAAGACGGGCGACGACCTCGAGAAACGCATGCTCTCGCGAGCCCTCTGTGCCCAGGCTGTCCGGATCGTCACCGGCTTCAGCCCGCAGGAAGCGGCGCTCACGGTGATCGATGGCATCGCCGACAAGGGCATCGACGCCATCGCCGTGGTGGACGGCCCGGACCCGCACGTCTATCTGGTCCAGGCTAAGTGGAGCAAGGACGGCAAGGCCAAGGGCGAGCGGGAGACGGTCTGGGAGCTACTTGCGGGACTGCGGCTCATCGACGACGAGGACTTCGCCGCGTTCAACCCGCGCGGGCGGCAGCTTGCTGAGCACGCCAAGGTTGTCATGGCCAAGGGCCCGACCCCGGTCACTCAGGTCGCGGTCCTCATGCGGGCCGATGAGGTGAGCGAGGGATTCCGCCACGCCCTCGTCGACGGTGAGAGGGAGTTCAACCGCCACGGGGACGTGCTGGACCACCGGATCATCCTGGCGCCCGAGGTCTGGGCCTCCGTGCGCGACGACCTGGCGCCCCAGCCGGTCCAGCTCACGGCCAATCTGTTCCCTTGGTTCGCCATCAGCCTTCCGTACGAGTCGTACCAGGGTGTTGTTGAGGCTGAGCAAGTGGCTGAGTGGATGGGCCATGGCGCAAACCTGTTCAACCTGAACATCCGCAATCCGCTCGGCAGAACGCCGATCAACAACGAATTGATCGGCACCCTCACTGAGGAGCCTGCCAAGTTCTGGTACTTCAACAACGGCGTCACGGTGCTCTGTGAGTCGGTGGAGAGGACGAATCAGGCCATCCGGAACCCCCAGTCACGCCCTATCACCCTGACCCTTCACAATGCCAGCGTGGTCAATGGCGCCCAGACTGTCCGGTCGGTCGCCGAGGCCGTCGCAGCCGATGAGTCGGCCGCGGACGCACAGGTGGGGGTCAGGATCATCGTGACCGGCAAGGCTGCGGAATTCGCAAAGCGCACTACCCAGGCCACCAACCGGCAGAACCGCGTGGAAGCACGCGACTTCATCGCTCTCGACCCGGTTCAGGCCGCCATCCTGGAAGAGATGCGGGCCGAACTCGGTTTGGAGTACAGCGTCCGGCGCAGCGAACTGGACCCCACCGAGGACTCCGGCTGCTCCGTGGTGGAAGCCGCCTGCGCGCTCGCCTGCGCCCACCCCGACAGTCAATACGTGGCCAGGATGGCAACTACCCTCGACGTGCTGTGGGAGCGGGGTTCACAGGGCATCTACGACGTGCTGTTCCGGCCTCAGCCCAGCGCTCACCTGCTGTGGAACACTGTGCAGATCCTGCGGGAGGTCCGCCGCACCCTGCACACCCTGCGCCCGGGGTATGAAGGTCGAGGTGCCGCGCTCACCGAACAGGGTCTCTACCTGCTCACCCATCTCGTCTTCCGCCGGCTTGACACCGAGTCCATCGACGAGCCGGACCCCACGCAGGAATGGGCTTCTGCTGCCGTGGCACAGGTACCCGGCCTGGTGAAGGACCTGCTGCCCGCGGTTGCCGCAGCGATCGACGAACTCTACGGCGAACGCTCACAGATTCGGGCCGTGTGCGCGGACGTCGCCCGCTGTCGGGAGGTCGCAGACCGCGTACTACACGCCACTGCCGCACCCGGGGACCTGCCAGCACCCGACAAGTACCGCCGAGTCCCGGCACAGCGCAAGCCCCGTCGCCCCAACGCTGTGCACGTCCTCATCGACCGGGGAGTACTTGACGAAGGCGCCTCGCTCACGCTCACCACGGCCTACCCGTTGGAAGCCGAGGCCCTGAAGGACTGGCTGGCCCAGGACGAGAAGCGCAGCCGGGCCACCTGGACCAAGCACCGCACCAAGCCGGTCCTCTGGGCAGCCGATGGCAAGCAATATTCGCCGTCCGGCCTGATCACCCGGATGTGGGAACTCGCGGAGTGGGAACAACGGCCTGTCGCCAATCAGGGCACAGCCCGATGGGTTACCGCAACCGGTGAGACCCTCGCCGATCTAGCGTGGCGAATTCTCGGCGAGCTTGAGGAACCGGACGACGGCGAAGCGCCAGCACGCAACTGACAGAGCGGGATCAGTCCGTGCTGGTCGTGGGTGTTGCCGGCGGAGATACCGACGACGAGGGGCAGCCCGCTGCGGTCGGACAGGACGTACACCTTGGAGCTGGGCTTGCCCCTGTCGACGGGGCTGGGACCGTACGATCCCCCTTCGCGCACGGCCGTGCACCGAGTCGACGATCAGCCGCGACACATCGAGCACGTCCGCGGCGGCCAGGCGCTCCAGCATCACCCGCCTCAGCCGACGCCACAGGCCGTCCCTGGTCCAGATCGTGAAGCGGCGGTGCACAGCGTCTTCGACAGCCCGAAGCACGGCGGCAGATGCCGCCAGGCGCACCCGGTCGTCAGCTTGTAGACAACCGCCGCGAACATCGCCTCGTCGTCCAGGTTCGTGGTCCCACTGCCCCTGCGGCCGCACCCGCACCGCCGGCAGCAACGGCTCCACCGGATCCCAGAGGCCATCAGGAACGGTCCAGCCCCACCCGCCACTCCCATGACCGATCCAACGACCTGATCACCATATGGACACGCTGTAAGGCCCCGACGCCCTGCTCGCTGGCAAAGCGTCGGGGGCGAAGCTGAACCAGGCTCGCCAGCAGCGGACCACGTCAGAGCGATGGCCGATGGTTGAGGGCGCTGCGGTCAGTCAGGGGCGCGACCGTTCAGGTCCAGGCGGATGCGGGCAAGCATTTCCACCACCTCCAGGACCAACTCGTCCTCAGGGCCGTAGACCATGACCAGGTCCTCCTGAAGAGGCTCCAGGAGTCGCAGGGCCTCGGCGACACTGCCCCGTGCGAGGAGGAGAACGGCGATGCCGTGACGAAGGTCGATGGCTTCCTCGCTGACGTCGCCGTCGAGCGCACGGACAGTGTCGAGCACGTCCTGAAGTTCGTGGAGAGCCTCGGTGACCTGACCGAGTTCGGCGCGGCAGCGGGCCGCCTGGGCCCGGCATTCGCGGGCGGACGTGCTGGTGGGGCCAGCGGTCCGGCCGAAGGCGGCGGCCAGGGTCTCGAACTCGGGCAGGGCGGCCCGGTAGTCGCCGCCGAGGAAGCGGATCACGGCGCGCCGTTCGCGCAGGCCGAGAACCTCCTTGCTGTCGGTCCCGAGCGCGTGGGCGGCCGGTTCGATGATAGCGCCGAGTACCTCCACTGCCTGGGCGAACCGCTCGTCGCCCAGGAGGAGATCCGAGTGGGCATACGCCTCCTTGATCGCGGCGCGTACCTGCTCCAGGACGGGCAGCGGCTGGAGTTCGACCGTGGTGGGCGTGCGGACGATTGCGGGCGGCTTCTGCACCCGGGAGCGGGGCGCGTAGGGGTGGCGGAAGAGGCGGGTCGGGTCCGGAGCTCCAAGGGGGCCAGCCTCGGCCTGTGTGGGCACGGAGCCGGCTGCCGGCAGGAAGGGCAGGAGGCTCTCGTAGACCTCCTGGGTGTCGGCGGGGCGGCTCTCCGATGCCTTGCGCAGGAGGTGAAGGACGAGCTTCTCCAACGGCTCGGGCACATCGGCGCGGAGCAGTCGCAGTGGGATTGGTGGGGCGGTGAGGTGCTGGTGCATCAGTGCGTACTCGTTGCCCTCGAAGACTGGTCGGCCGGCGAGGAGTTCATGCAGCAAGCAGCCGAGGGCGTACAGGTCCGTCTGCGGGGTGATCCGCCCACCGCGGACCTGCTCCGGCGACATGTACTGGTGGGTGCCGATGGGGCTGCCCGTCGCGGTGAGCTTGGTGATATCCGTCCGCAGGATCGCCGCGATGCCGAAGTCGAGGACCTTCACCGTGCCGTCGCGGGCGACGAGGGTGTTGCTCGGCTTGAGGTCGCGGTGGATCACTGGGACGTCGTGCGCGTGGGAGAGCACGGTGGCAACCTGGGCGGCGACGGCTGCGGCCCAGCTGACGGGCAGCGACTGGTTGGGCTGGAGGTAGGCGGAGAGCGGCACGCCCTCGACGAGTTCCATCACCAGGAACAGCCGCTCGTAGCTGTCGTCCAGCACCGCGTCGTAGACCTGGGGCACGCCGGGGTGCTGGATGCGTGCAGTGATGCGCGCCTCCCGGCGGAACCGCTTGGCCAGTTCCTCGGCCAGCTGCGGCGAGGTGACCGCCGCCTGTCGGATCAACTTCACCGCCACGGGCCGGTCGAGCACGGCATCGTAGCCGCGCCAGACGTCGCCCATACCGCCGTGGTTAAGCTCGTCCAGGAGTTCGTAGCGATCGGAGATCATGGTCGCCGGCACGCGGCTACCCCCGTTTCTGCGTGCGTGGTCGATGGCTGTGGTGTGTGGTGCAGCAGTTCGGTCCGGGTCGGTGCGGGTACCGGCCGGCTGCGACTCCGGGTGCTCGAACGTGCCGGGACGCGTACCTAGTGTGGCGTGTGTGGCGATCACCGGTCCAGGCTCTTACGCGCCCCCCCGGCGCGGTAGGCGGACCGTTGTGGGCCGCCTACCGTGCCGGGCTGTGGTGCCGCCGGTGTCAGGCCGCGTCGTCCACGCCCTCCTCGCGCCTGATCATGCGCCAGGCGGCGCGGCGAGCGCTGCGGTTGAGACTGGACTGGAACCCCTTGTCAGGGGCGAAGTACCGCTTGCCGAGGTCGGTGACGATGCCGACGTAGTCCTCGACCTTGTCGGCGAAGACCCGGTCGAAGACCTTGCCGAAGTTGTCCTCGTCGTTCACGACCGCCGCCTGGCGGACCTCAGTCTCGGCGAGGGTCGCGTTGAAGGCAGGCAGCAGGTCCTGCTCGGTGAAGTCCGTTCCGAACTTGTCGTTGAACTTAGCGATGAGCTCGGACAGCAGGGACTTCTCCTGCTCCTTCGTGCCGCCCACACCCTCCCCGACGTTCCGGATCAGGGCCGGCTCTTCCACGGTCAGGCCCACGTCGTACTCGCCGGTCTTCTCCACCCGCAGGTGGCTGAGGTCCACCTCCCCGATGTCGACACCGCCGTCGGCCCGGCGCGGCAGCCGATTGAGCAGATACCGCCCGTACAGGTGGAGCCGCTCCAGGTCGGGGTCGGTGTACGGGACGATCTGCGCCAGGAAGCCGTACTTGCGCACGTAGTCGTGCAGGTTCGCGCGGAAGTCCTCAGCCGTCTTCTGGTCGTCCTCGTCCTCACTGTTCAGCAGCGCCTCGAAGCGGACCACCGCCGGGGCGAGCAGCCGGTACAGCTCTGCGTGCAGCTTCTCCCACTTCGTAGCGGACCCGCCAGCCATTTCCTGCGCGGCGAAGTACGCCTCGGCGAACTCGTCCATCTCGCGTGCGGTGAGGATCGGTGCGGACATGACCCGGCTCTGCGCCTCGTAGAGCAGGTTCGGGTCGGACGGGAACGTCCGGGCCTCCAGGAAGTACGGGCTGAAGGCAGCCTTGATGTCCTCGGCCTCGTTGACGAAATCGATGACTGCGAGGTCCGCTTGTGTCTTGCGCTCGGCGGTGCGGTTCAGCCGCGACAGCGTCTGCACGGCGGAGATACCGGTGAGCGTCTTGTTGACGTACATGGTCGTCAGCAGCGGCTGGTCGAAGCCGGTCTGGTACTTCTCCGCAACAACCAGGATCCGGTACTCCGGCTTGCCCGGGCCGCCGGCACGGACGGCCTTGTCGTCGGCACGGGTGTAGGCGAAGGCCTTGGGCAGCGCGCCCTCGGACAGCCCGTCGTTCTCCTTGGGCTCGGTCGTCTCCTCGCCCTCGAAGGTGAGAGAGCCGGAGAACGCCACCAGCACACCGAGGTCCGGGTACTTGACGTCGTAGCCGAGGTCCTTGAGATAGCTCTTGATCGCACGGGACATCTGCACGGCGGACTGGCGGGACGCCGTCACCACCATCGCCTTGGCACGACCCCCGAGCCGTCCGCGGGTGTGAGCGAGGAAGTGCTCCACGATCACCTGGGCGTGCTGGGCCACGGTGTAGTCGTGCGTCAAGGCGAACCGGGCGAGCAGGGGGTTCGCCTTCTTCGGGTCGACCTCGCGCTCCTCCGGGTTCTTGTTGACCAGCTTCCAGTAGGTGTCGTAGGTGACGTAGTTGCGCAGCGGGTCGAGGATGAAGCCCTCCTCGATCGCCTGTCGCATCGAGTAGGTGTGGAAAGGACGGTACTTGGCCTCGCCATCGACGTCCTGGAGCGTGCCGAACAACTCCAGGGTCTTCGCCTTGGGCGTCGCCGTGAACGCGAAGTAGGAGAGGTTCGCGGCGTGGGAGCGCTGCGAGGCCTTGTCCTTGAGGCGCTCCTGAAGGGTCGCGGGGGCCTCGGTGCTTGCGGCCTCGGTGGCTCCCTTGTCGTCGGAGTCCGCGTCGAGGCCGAGGTCGCGCAGGGCGGCCCGGACGGCGGTGGCCGCGTCGCCCGACTGGGAGGAATGAGCCTCGTCCACGACGATGGCGAAGTTGTGGCCCTGTATCTCGGTCGGGTTCTGCTTGAGGAAGTTGAGCAGGGCCGGGAACGAGTGGAGGGTGACCGTGACGATCTTCCCGGTCTCCCGGGAGAGCGCCCGCGCCAGCTGGGCGCCCTTCGCGCCCTGGTTCTCGTCGATCTTCACAACAAGTCCGGCGGTCTGCTCGAAGCTGCCGACCGTCTCCCGGAGCTGGGAGTCCAGGTTACGGCGGTCGGTGATGACAATGACCTTGTCGAACACCGGCACACCCGGCTTGAGGCCGGCCGCCAGAGCATCCGGGTCCAGACCGGCCGGATCGGTGGGCGTGTGCAGGTCGCTCAGCCGGTGGGCGAGCCAGCCGATGGTGTTCGACTTGCCCGATCCGGCGGAGGCCATGACCAGGTAGTTGTGCCCGGCCCCGTGGACGGCGGCGTGGGCGGTGAGCTTCCGCACCACGTCCCACTGGTGGAAGCGGGGGAAGATCAGCTTCTGGGTGCTGCCGCCGCCCGGCGTCTTCTCCTTGTGGAGATGAACGAACCGCTGGAGGAGATCCAGCCAGTTGTCGCGCTGCCAGACCCGCTCCCACAGGTAGGAGGTGGCGTAGGTGCCGGGCGTGGTGGGGACGGGGTTCCCCTTGCCGCCGGGCTCGCCCGGGCCCTCCGAGCCGGTGTTGAACGGGAGGAAGTGCGTCTTCAGCCCGCGCAGTTTGGTCGCGACGAAGACCAGGTCGGGATCGACGGCGAAGTTCGCGACGACGCGGCTCGTGAAGATCAGCTCGCTGGGGTCGCGCTTCTCACGGTACTGCTTCTTGGCCTTGTCGACTCCCTGACCGGTCAGCGGGTTCTTTAACTCGGCGGTGGCGACCGGGATCCCGTTGAGGAAGAGGGCCAGGTCGAGCCGGTTGCCCCGGTCGGCCTGCTTCGTCGCATACTCCAGCTCACGGACGACGGTGAGGTGGTTGGCCCGGTAGCCGTCGAGGACGGAGTCGTCCTCGACCAGGTTGGGGCGGAAGTACGCAACCCGGAGAAGGACGCTGCGGTCCTTCACGCCCTCGCGCAGCACCTTGAGCAGCCCGTCGCTGGCGATCGCCTGCCCGAGACGCTTCGCGAACCCGCGCTGCGCCTCGGTCTGATCGCCGGCGTACTGGGTGGTGACCAGCTCCTCCCACTCGTCACCCTGGGTCTTGCCGATGAAGCTGAACAACTCCTTGGTGTCCAGCCCGAGCTCGGCCCGGTAGTCCTCCGGCCGGGCCTCACGCCACCCGCGCTCGGTCATCGCGGCGACGATGGCCGCGCCGAAGGCGGCCTCGGTGTGGATCGGGGGCATGGCGTTTACTCCGTAACTCCTCGACCGGATGCGGTGGACACGTCGAACTGGCCGGTGACGGCTGCGGTGATGAGGGCTTGGCGGCGCTCGGCGAGCAGGCTCATTTGGCGCCGGACCTTGTCTACAAGGACATCAATTCGAGTATTCCGATCGCGAATCGTCTTAACGATCCTAATCTGGCTCTCGAGCGGCGGCAGCGGGATACGCAGCATCTGAAGGTCCGGCACATAGATGGTTTTATGCGTGGACCCCATAGCGAGGCGCCCCAGCAGGTCTGGTCGCATAGCCCGCAGACACCACAAGAGGTAATACGAGTTGAGGTCTGGGCCGCAAGTCCACGTCGCGAAGTCCTGACTTGTGGCCATGTCCAAACCCATGATGCCAGAGTATCCTGCCGAAGCAGCCGTCCGGCAGAGGAATACGGTCCCAGCTGGATGCAATTCAGCGGAAGAGTTCTCTAGCCCCAACTTGCTAATCTTTTCGCGCGTTTCGTAGAGCTCCTCAATGCGGTCATTACGGACCTGCTTGACCTCGCCGGTAGTGATCCACGGGATATCGCAGCCAATCCACCACTCAGGTCGTGATCGACTGGGCGTGTGGCCACTGCCCATGCGGGCCAAGAGGCCGATGCGGACCTCTGGCCAGCTCTCTGGAATTGATTCGAGCCATGGGAGTGTGGACTGGCGACGATCAGCTTCCTCAATGCCTGAAACGGCTGCGACCACGCCTGATTTCCTGCGCTCGGCAAGGCGGTCGAGAACCCTCTGCTCGGTGCTCACCAAAGCATCGATGCGCGAGGTCTCGGCGTCGAGGAAGTCGGCGATCCTGCGCTGCTCTTCCAGCTTGGGCAGGTCAACCCGAAGGTCCCGCAGGAAGCTGTCCGGCACGCGCTGCTGGCCAGCTACACCGTACATCTCCGCTTCGCCCAATTTGAGAAAACTATGAGTATTGACGACATGGAGCAGAAATCGCGGGTCGATGCTCGGGCCCGGGCGTACTACGTGAAGCTCCGTCGTGCCAGCTCCAACTCCTCCCAAGAGGCCAGTGATGCGGATTGCGCGGCCAGCTTCAAACGTTGGCGTAATTTTGGGAACCAGAACGTCTCCGTCCTGGAAGCGTGTGTAGCCTGTAGCGACGGAAGCCTTGGTCCGTTGACGCGTGGTGTCCAGCCGATCGCCTGGCCAGACAGCCTCCATGGGAAGGAATGTCAGGTGATCCTCATCGTTTAGACGGTCAAATGCCGGAGTCAGAGGATTAACCTGAGCGAGGTGACGAAGTCGCACTGCTGTCATTCCGTCACCTCCCCAATCAGCGTCTGGATCTCGGCCTCCAGTGACTTCAGTTCCGCGTCGATCTCGGCGAGCGGCCTCGGTGGTTTGTAAACGTAGAAGTGCCGGGTGAACGGGATCTCGTACCCGATCTTCGTCTTGCTGTGGTCGATCCACGCATCCGGCACGTATGGCAGCACCTCGCGCTCGAGGTAGCCCTCAACGTCCTCGTCCAGAGGAACGTTCTCGAAGTCACGCAGGTCGGTGTCCGGTTCCGGTGAGCCCTTGATCATCTGGACCTCGCCGTCCGTGTCCCGGACGCCGATTGCGTCCCGCGCGGCCTTCGCGAACGATGCGCTCGTCGGCCAAAGCAGGCCGGCTGCTACGACCGCGTCCTTGAGTGCGACGAACGCCTCGGACTTCGTTTGCCAGCTCTGGCTATCCAGCACTCGCACCGCTGCGACGAAGTCGTCTGTGTGCTCCAGCTTCTGGACGGGCTTGGCCTCGGCCAGTGCCGTCAGGGTCTCCTCCGTGACCTCGAACCGCAGCTTGAGCGGTCGGTCGACGGTGATGCGCTGGTAGCCGAAGTCCTCGTTCTTGAAGACCTTGACCTTGCCGTGCAGAGGATGCTCCGGATCACGGGCGGCCTGCAGGGCCTCCCCGTAAAGTCGGGTGATCTCGCGAATGTGCTGCTCGCTCAGCTCCTTGCGCTTGTCGCCCAGTGACTTCCGCATCTTCACCCAGTAGTCCCGCGCGTCCAGCAGCACGACCTTGCCCTTATGGTCGGCGGACTTGCGGTTGGTGAGGATCCAAAAGTACGTAGAGATAGCGGTGTTGTAGAAGAGTTGGTCAGGCAGGGCGACGATTGCCTCCAGCCAGTCGTTCTCCAGGATCCACCGGCGGATGTTGGACTCGCCGGACTCGGCCGCACCCGAGAAGAGCGGTGAGCCGTTGAAGACGATAGCGACCCGGGAGCCGCCGCCTCCGTTGACGTCGACCGGCTTCATCTTCGAGAGCATGTGTTGCAGGAAGAGCAGCGAACCGTCGTTGATCCGCGGCAGACCGGCGCCAAAGCGCCCAGAGTCGCCGAGGGTCTCGAATTCGTGCTCGACCTCGTCCTTGACCTTCTTCCACTCCACACCGAACGGTGGGTTGGCGAGGAGGTAGTCGAACTTCTCGCGCCTGTGGCCGTCGTCGCTGAAGGAGTTGCCGAAGGCGATGTTGTCGGGGTCCTGGCCCTTGATCATCAGGTCGGACCGGCAGATGGCCCAGGACTCGGGGTTGAGCTCCTGACCGTAGGCCTCCACCTCGGCGCCAGGGTTGAGCGCGGTGATGTGCTCCTCGGCGGCGCTGAGCATGCCGCCGGTGCCGCAGGCTGGGTCGAGTACGGTACGCACCACGCCGGGCAGGCTCAGTGCGTCCGCGTCGGGCCCCACCAACAGGTTGACCATCAGCTTGATGACCTCGCGCGGGGTGAAGTGCTCACCCGCGGTTTCGTTCGACTGCTCCGCGAAGCGTCGGATGAGCTCCTCGAAGATGTAGCCCATGTTGTGGTTGGACACGACCTCGGGGCGCAGGTCGAGGTCGGTGAACCGGCCGATGACCTGGTAGATCAGCTTCGCGCTGTCCAGCTTGCGGATCTGCTGGTTGAACTCGTACTTCTCCAGGACCTCGCGGGCGTTGTCCGAGAACGCGGCCACGTAGAGCTGCAGGTTTTTCGCGGCGTTCTGCGGGTCGCCGGCGATCTTCCGCAGGGTGAGGGAGCTCCTGTTGTAGAAGGAGTGGCCGGAGGCCTTGCGCAGGAAGCGGTCCTCGTCCAGCTCCTGGCCAGCGAGCTCGGCGGCCCGCTCCGCGACCTTCTCACGGGTCGGCGCGAGTACGCATTCCAGCCGCCGCAGGACGGTGAAGGGCAGGATCACCTTTCCGTAGTCGGACTGCTTGTAGTCACCGCGCAGGAGGTCGGCGACGGACCAGGCGTGGTTCGCCAGCTCCGTATGCTTGCTGCTGTTCAAAGGGTTTCCCCGGTCTTCTCTCGGGTCGTCCGCCACTCTCAGCGGAACGTATGCAGTCTGGTCGATGTGTCGTGCCGGCCGAGGCAGTTCAGCCGGATTGGTGCTGGTCGCCGGACATCGGCGGCAGGAGCGCGCCTACGGTGAGTCCCGCGGTCACCGCGTTCGCGGCCTCCGTGGCCAACGCCGCGGCGCGATGGGCGGCGACGCGCAGCTGGTAGGCGCGGCGGAAGGCGTCGCCGTAGTGGCGTTGCTCCGCCAGCGGCATGAGGGGGACGCGCAACCGCGCCGGGTTGACCTGGACCATGGTGGTGCCGGTCGAGGCGGCGGTGATGTTGTCGGCTGCGCCGAGGAATCCGGCGAGGAACCACGGGTCGAGGCGGGCCGGGTCCGGACGGAGGAGGTGCAGGGCGGAGCCGAGGAGCGCGCCGGCATCGCTCTCGTCCGCGACCCGGGTCATCAGTCCCGTAGAGCTTGGGCTGGAGACTGCGCGCAGCAATACGTCTCCCTCCGCGACCGTTTGGCTGATGTCCGGATGGGCATCCCCGGTCGCGCCCGAGGGCGCGCTGCCGGCCAAGACATCATGTGCCGTCAGCACCGGCTGGCACCCGGTTCCCTCAGTGACGACGCCTCCGCTCTTGGAGTCGCGTCCGCTGCCAAGCGCCACCGACCGGACAACCGCGAGGGCGCCTCCGCGGGTGAGGTCGGCGACAGTTGCGGTACGCCATTCACGCATCGACGTACTGGCCGTCTCCCATTTCGCCGCTCCGCTGAGCGTGGTCAGTTCGTCCAGTTGCGATCCCAGTTGGCCATGCAGCGCGGTGATCCTGCCAACGAGCGCCGCCGGGTCGACATCGGCCGCGGCCGTGCGGACCTGCCGGCCCGGGGTGAGGTCCACGACATCGTCGAGAAGGTCGACCACCGGGACGGCGCGGGCCAGCCCCGACTCGTCGGTAAAACCGTCGGGCTGGTCTCGATACGCCTTCCATGGTGTCAGCACGCGCTCCGCGAGGCCGGCCCAGTCGAAGGCGGCACTCCCCGGTGAGCCGCTCCTTGTGACAGTGCCGACACTGCCCTCGCCGTCTCCATCGATGAAGAGTACGGAGGTGCGCTCGGCGGCGCCGGGGTCGGGCCGCTGCAGTATCCAGATGTGCAGGGCGATGTGCAGCGGGTAGGCGACGCGGGCGGGCAGGGAGACGACGGCGCGCACGGCCCTGCTGCGGACGAGTTCGGCTCGGATGCGGCGGGCGGAGGTGCGGAAGGCGAGGGCGGGCGGCAGCAACATGACGACGTACCCACCGGGCTCGACATGTGCCAGTGCGTGCTGGACCCACGCCAGCTCCGACTCGAAGCGTGAGGGCACGCCGTAGGCCCATCTGGGGTCGTAGGCGAGTTCGTCGTGGCCCCAGTCGCGGTCGCCGAAGGGCGGGTTGCACAGCACGGCATCGACCGTCAGGCCCGGAAAGGCGTCGGCCCGCAGGCTGTCACCGGCGGCGATCACGACCTCCTCCGCCCCCGCAGCCGAGGCGGGCTCGTCAAGTTGAAGGGCCACTGAGGCCCGCTGCGCTTGAAGCGCACGGATGTCCTGTCCGTACAGCTCACGTGCGCCGCGCCTGCGGGCGGCGGCGAGGAGCGTGCCGCTGCCGCAGGCGGGGTCGAGCACGCGGGTCACGGTGTCGGGCAGCAGTCCTGCCATGAGGTCGGCAAGGCCCCGGGGAGTGCGGTAGGTGCCGCTGGCCGCGCTCTCGTCGAGGTCGCGTTCGGCGAGGACGTCCAGCGCGGCCTGCGCACCCGGACCGCGTACACACGCCAGGAGCGCGCGGATCACACCGGCGTCTTCGGTCTCGTACTTCACGGACCGGGTCTCGGATGTCGTCCGGGCGGCCAGGAAATTGTTGGCAGCTGTGGCGAGCCGGTCGTCGGGCAGTTCAAGAAGCTGGCCCGATTCCTGCTCCGGAAGCCGCGCCGCACCTGCCAACAGTGGGAAGAAGCGGGCGGCGTCCACGCCCGCCCCGAGAAGCCGCAGCGTCGTCCGCAGATCCTCCTCGGGTGACGCGGCAGAGGTGTGTCCCCGGCTTCGGAGCCACTGCTGTACGGCGCCCAGGTCGTAGAGCGGGCTGCTCTCGGTGCCGCCACTGGGCGCGGGGAAGTCGGCATGGCGCCGCCGCCAGTTGCTGACGGTGGCGCGGGTGACCCCGGCGATACGGGAGATCTCTGCGGCCGTCACCTGTGCGGACGGCGGCGTCACTGACTTTTGCGGCATGGAGCCCCGCCCCTCTCGGAAGTGGACGGTAAACACTCTACACCACCCGTCAAGGTATACATTCGATTGACAATGCTTTCAGAGATCTGCTTATCTAGATCTGCTTGCACAGCTCGTGCTGCCGTCGTCGCCACGGCAGCCGTGTCATCGTCCCCACCTCCTCTTCTCCAGGAGCGCGCTATGACGACCAGCACCAGCCCCGCACCCACCGCACCCGCACTGCCGGCATCGCCGATCGCGGCCGTCGTCCAGCGGCTGGAGTCCGCTCCGCTGTCCGAGGAGGTCGACGCACTGGTTCGCGAAGCTCTGGACGGTGTCGAAGGTTCCGAGGCCGCCGCCGTCCGTGGCGCCTACCTGAAGTCGATCACCGTCGAAGGCTTCCGCGGCATCGGGGAAGCCGCCACGCTCCACATCCCGCCGGGCCCGGGCCTGACGGTGGTGCAGGGGAGGAACGGCAGCGGCAAGTCCAGCTTCGCCGAGGGAATTGAGGTCGCCCTCACCGGGCGCAATCGCCGTTGGGAGGACGAGGACGGCAAGAACGTGCAGACCGCCCAGCAGGACGGCTGGCGTAACCTGCACCACTCCGGACCGCACCGTCTCGAGCTGGAACTCCTCGCGTCCGGCCGGGTCCGACCACTCACGATCACCCGTACCTGGGCCGACACCACGTCGTTCTCCGAGTCCGAGTCGGCGGTCCTCGGGCTCGGGCCGACCCCGCTGCCGCTCGCAGCTCTCGGCTGGGCGGAGGACCTGCGGTCGTTCCGGCCGATCCTCTCCTACAGTGAGCTCGGCCAGATGATGAGCGCCAAGCCCAGCCGGATGTACGACCGGCTCGCCACGCTTCTGGGCCTCGAGACGCTCAGCGAAGCCGCCGATCGGCTCGCCGCACGCGAACAGCAGCTGACGCTGAGCGAGAAGCAGGCCAAGACCGCGCTGCCGCCCCTGGTGGCGGCCCTCGCGGACGTTCCGGACGAGCGCGTCCACGATGCGGTGACGGCGCTCCGGCAGCGATTCCCGGACCGCGAGCGCATCCGCGCCCTGATCGCGGGGGCGCCGCTCGCTGACACGACGGAGCTGGCCCGGCTGCACCGGCTGGCCGCGCTCAGCGGCCCGGACACCGACGCGGTGACCGAAGCCGTCGCCCGACTGCGGGAGGCCGTCGCAGCGGCCGAGGACGTCCGGCACAGTGACGCCGGCACCGCGCTCGCCCGCGCCGACCTCCTCGACTGGGCCCTGCGGCTGCGCTCCCAGCACCCCGCGGACCACACCTGCCCGGTCTGCCGGAGTGCGGACCGCCTCGACGATGCGTGGGCCGCCGCGGCAGCCGCCCAGGCCGACCTGCTCCGCGAGGAGGCCGCCGAGGCCCGGTGCGCGCAGCAGGCCGTGCGGGACTCCACGGACGACCTGCGGGCACTGATCCATAGCCGCGCGACTGACCTGCCCGATCACCTGCACGTCCTCTGGGACGAATGGGTCGCCTGCCGCGGCATTCGCGACCCGCACGAGCTCGCGGCTCGCGCCGAGAAGCAGGCGGCGGCACTCGCCGACGCCTGCCGGCATGTCCGCCAGGAGGCGAAGCATCGGCTGGCGGAGCAGGACGAGCAGTGGCGCGGCGTAGTCCCGCAGCTCGCATCGTGGCTCGCGCTGGCCGATGAGGCAGCCGCCGCCAAGCCGCTGCTGGCCCAGGTCAAGAAGGCGAGGGCATGGCTCAAGGAGGTGCAGGCCGAGCTGCGTGAAGCCCGTATGCGCTCCATCGCCGAAACTGCGCAGAGCATCTGGCAGTACCTCAGCCAGGAGAGCAACGTCGCCCTCGGTGACGTCATGCTCAAGGGCTCCGAGACGTACAGCGGCCGGGGCGTGGCACTGAACGTCACCGTGGACGACGTCGACGCCTCCGCGCTGGGTGTCGTGAGCCAGGGCGAACTGTTCTCCCTCGCGCTGGCCCTGTTCCTGCCCCGGGCCATGGCCCCGCAGAGCCCGTTCGGCTTCGTCGTCATCGACGATCCGGTGCAGTCCATGGACCCTCGGAAGGTCGAGGGCCTCGCCCGGCTGCTGGAAGAGATCGCCCGGACCCACCAGGTCGTGGTCTTCTCCCATGACACCCGGCTGCCGGACGCCCTGCGCTTCCACCGGATCAAGGCCACGATCCTCGAGGTCGGCCGGTTCCGACGTTCGAAGGTGACCGTCCGTTCCGTCGACGACCCGGTCAAGCGTGAGCTGGCCGCCGCTCGTGCGGTCGCCCGGGACAACAAAGTTACTGCTGCGATCCTCGGTGAGGTCCTGCCCGGCCAGTGCCGCCTCGCTCTGGAGGCCGCCCTCCAGGAGTCGGCCCGCCGCACCCTCCTCGGCACCGGCATGGGGCATCTCGCCATCGAGGAGCGCATCGGCAGGGCCAGTGAGCTGACCAATCTGGCCGCCCTGGCCCTGTTCGGGGAGCCCCGTAGCAAGGCCGATGTGTACCGGGAGATCAGCCGCCGGATCGGTCCCGATGCAAGCAGCGTCGTCGGACTGTGCAACAAGGGTGCCCACGCCACCATCCCGGACACGGACGACGCCATGGCGTTCATCAACCGGGTGGCCACTGCCACGGAAGGACTGCGATCCCTGTGACTGCTACAGCCGATGTGCTGGCCTCAGCGGACCGCATGACCGCCGCCGCATCGCTTCTCGATGCCGGATCCTCCGGAACCGCCCACCCGCGCGCCGCGGTGTTCCTGCTCCGCCGTGCCCTGGAAGCGGGACTCGACGCCTACATCTCCGCCCACCGGCCGGCCCTCGGCCGCTGCCGGACGGAAACCAAGGTTGTATGGCTCGCCCACCACCTCGACGTCCGGTTGGCCGGCCGGCTTGCGGCGGTCTGGCGCAACCTCAGCGGGGCCTGCCACTACCAGCAGTTCGCGTTGCCCCCGACGGTCGGCGAGCTCCTCGGATGGCGGGACGAAGTCGCATTCGTGCTGCGAGCCCTTCGTGTCTGAACACCCGCAGGGCAGGACAGCGTCTGCCGCGTTGAAAACGCTGTTTCAAGCCGCCTGCCAGGAGAGAAGTGAGATGGGCCACCGCACCGCACGGGCCGTGGCTAGTATGCCCATGGCTGTCGATCAAGGGGGATGCATGGGAAGCGCCGGAAGGCCCGAATTCCTGCCCGACTGCGAGGTACCGGCACGCTCCAGGAAGCCGAGCGACGCCACCTTGACATGCCTCGTCAGGTTGGCAAACGAGTCGCTAGCCGACCACTGGCGCACTTCCAGTCTGGAAGCATGCAACATTCGCGGCGGCCCAGCACTCGCGGCAGCCTCATTCATCGTCCGGGCACCAGGTCCCTGGCACGAGGACTTGCAGCGGATCCTGCAACTGTCCAGAGTGCAGGTTGACCGGCCTAGTTACTCCGCCTCCGACTACACAGTCGGTCTCTGCTACGTCGCCGGCGCCAAGGGCCTCCCCGCGGGACTGCGGCACCGGGCGGCCGACACGTTGGCGCACGGCCGTGACGACCTGGGCTACTTGGAAGCCCGCTACCTGCTTCCCAGGAACAGCTGGGATTGGCTAGCGGATGCCGTACGTGACGGGTGGGCGCTGTGGACGGCAAACCTCTTTGCCGCGGACGAGACGGCCCCGCTCACCACCCGCATGCGGGTAGGTCTGGCTCTCGCCGAGCACAAGCACCCTGCCGGATACGTGCCTGAGGCCGTGGAGCAGCTTGTTGCGCACCAGGGTGCATCGAGCGCGACCCGACTAGCGCTTGCCGTGGCCGTGGCACAACGTGCTCCGAAGGATGCTGTGGGCCTGCTCTGCTGCCTCGCATCGGATCCGATCGTCCAGGCCGGACACCGCATGCACGCTATCGGGCTGCTCAACGAGATCGACCTGACGAAAGCGGAGGAGATGCGGGCCTTGCAGACCCGTCTCCCTTCTTCCGAGGCAGCCCGCAAGCAGCGTCGGGAGGCTGTCGAGCGTGCCGAGAAGGAAGCCGCGGCGAGGCGCGACCAGGAGGCCGCTGAGGCAGCCGTAGAGCGACTTGACGCCAAGATCGAAGAGCTTCTGGGCGACTTGCGCGAGCGAGGCTCGGCGGACTCGCTGGCCGATCAGCTCGATAACCACATCGCGGAGGAAAGCTGGGAAGAGGTCGTCCAGGATGTTGCCGACATCTGCCATGTGATCCGTGATGAGGAGGTCGCATCCTCGCTCCGCCTGCTGGAGGTCCTCACGCAGATCCGGTACGGCAATGGGCCCAGTTCACCTATGGAGACTCCCGGCTCCGAGGAGCTGGATGCCCGGCAATTCCCTCGACTGACTCAGGAAGGACTCAACGAGTACGCACGCACCGAGGCTGAGCGCGCCTGGATGTTTTGGAGGGAGCTCGTCGAGAAGCACGGCTGGGATAACGACCAGCTTGGTGAACTCGACCGCCAGGAGGAGGAGGTTGACCAGAACGTGCGCGACGGTGTGGAGCGCAGAACCGGCGATCACCTTCGAGAACTCCAACAACACCTGGTGTGGGAACTCTGGCCTAGTCTCGCAAGCGCTGCAGAGCGCAGGGACTACGGCACCGCACGAGACCTCTTGGTCGCCGCAGGACTCCTTGCAGATGAGGCGGAGAACGCGCTCAATCTCTGGAAGACGGCTTCAGCCGAGAGCTACGCCTTCGATCCGTTGACGATGTCATGGCCTCGCGAGTTCTGGCTGGTTCTGGAGAAGTGGAAGCAGGGCTGGGCGGCCCAGTAACATCCGGCCGCCGGACGTTCGACGCGGCCAAATCCGCCGCATGAAGGTGTGCGGTGCGCGTCGGTGGCCAGGTAGGGGTCGGCGCTTTCCGGCGATGGAAGCTCTTGCGCCGCCCACCCCAGCTCCCCTCAACTTCGATTATTTACTACAGGAGCGGGCGATGGATAACAAAATTCGGCTGATCAGCGACGGCGATGGACTTGCGGCCATTGGGAACCCGACGGATGTCAAGCGCTTCCTCACGTCAGAGGGATTACTGCCGTTTTCGAAGGACCTCGGATTGCAAAGACTCGGCTGAGCAGGAGCGCGGTCGCCTGCGGGAAGGCTCGGCGGATGCGGGAGGCGAAGGCGGCGGCTACGTCTGGGGCCGGAAGGTTGAGGAGGCGGCGGCCCGGGCGGGGGCCGGCCAGCTCGATGACCGGCAGGTGTGCCCCGAGCAGGACGGCGGGCAGCAGGCGGTCCGCTTTCGTCAGCCAGGGTGGTATGGCAGTCAGCGTGGTGGCGCGACGCCACAGCAGCGGTGGGGTCGGGTACCGGTGATCACGGGGGTTGACTCACAGGGCCTGGATGCGGTCGGAGGCGGGGGTTTCCTCGAACTCGATGGCGGCGGCCTCGGGGGCGTGGGTCCGGGCGTGGGCGGCGACGAGTTCGTAGGCGGTGACGGCGACGCCTTGCTGGGCTTCGGCCTCGCGGAGCAGCGCGTCTTGGAAGCTTCTGCTCGGGTCGGTGCGCCGGTAGGGGGCGGGCCCGGTCGGCGCGAGGATCGGTCGGGAGTTCGGCATGGCGGTCCTGGGCGGGTCGTGTCCGGGCCGGTTCGCGGCCCGGCGGGCGTCAGTTGGTGGCGTGCAGCATGCGCTTGGAGAGGTCTGCGATCCGGTCGGTGAGCGCGACTGCGGCGCGGGCCTGGGCGGGCGTGTGGGGGTTGTCGTGCGAGCAGTGCTGAGCGAAGCGCAGCGCGATCTGGGTGAGCTCGTGCATCGCCACGGGGTCGTGGGCTGGGATCGTCAGGCTCCAGCTGGAGGCGTCGATGCGGTGCGGGACGCCGGCGCGGTAGGCGAGCAGCACCCGGTCGGTGGGCTCGTCGCCGGTGAAGTCGTCGGGCAGATGCCCGTTTTCGGTCAGCCAGTCGCAGAACGGGCCGGGCAGGATGAGCGTCCACCTGCTGGTGGCGGGCGCGTGGTTGGCGGCCTGCTCGGCGTAGGCGTGGGCGTAGCCGAGGTGGCGGGCGGCCGTCGGGGTGCCGTGGGCTTGGAGTGCCCAGTCGTAGCCGCAGGCGGCGTGCTGGTGGTAGCGGCGTGCGGTGGGGCCGAGGTTGGTGTCGGCGGCGGCTCGGCGGTGCCGGTCGCGGGCGGCCGTAACAATCTCGGCGGTGGCAGGTTTCGGCGGCAGTGTCGGCATGGCGGCCTTCGGTCAAGCAGGGGTCGGTCCCTGCGACGGGTTGGGGGTGGTGGGGCTCATTGGCAGCCCCACCACCCCCAACCTCTCCAACCGCCCACCGGCTGGGCACACCAAGTTTCCTACTGGGGTGGGCCGTTGGACTCGCGCCGCGCCTTCGCCGACGGGCGCGGGACCTACGCGGGCCATTGGCCGACGGGACGGGCTCGGGGCTCAGGTTGATCCCGGTGGCGGCGTTGACCCGTGCGGCCAGGTCGGCGAGGGCATGGGCGAAGGCAGCTGCCGTGGTCTCACCGCGGGCCGTGACGGTCAGCGCGCGCCGGTCGGAGCAGTGGATACCGTCGGCGACCTTGTGGCCGGGGTGGCAACCGATGAGTTCGAGCAGCCAGCCAACGCTGGCCCGTCAGTGGCCGTCGCCGTCGGTGCGGACGGGGCATCCGGCGGCGGACCAGCGGTCGGCTTGCTCGAGGGTGACGGGGCGGGTGAGATAGGTCGACGTGTTGCGCGAATCCGCAGGTCACTCCGCCCGCAGCAGTACGGCCCGGCTGGCGAGTTCGGCAGCGCCACGGACTCCTCGCCTGGCGTAAAGACCGAGGGCGGAGTGCATGGTGTCCAGCTCTGCCCGGTTGCGGCGAGAGGCGACGCCTTCCATCAGGTCCAGGCTCTGGCTCCACAGGCCCACGGCTTCTTCGTAGCGTCCTTGGGCTGCGACGGCCTTGGCGATGTTGGCGAGGGTTGTGCCGCGGAGGCGGTGGTAGGTGCCCGGGCGGCGGTTGTCCAGGGCTGTGCGGTAGTGGCGTTCGGCGGCCTTGTTGTCCCCCATCTCGGTCAGGGTGCGTCCGGTGTGGGAGGCCACGGTGGCCGCGGCAGGGCCGGCGGCTGCGGCGTAGGCGGGGATGGTGTCGGCGCCACCCGCGAGCATGGCGTCCTCGGCGGCGAGGATGAGCTTGGCGGCGGTCACTCTGTCACCGTCTGCCCCGTGAGCGCGGGCCGCCGTGATGAGCAGCAGCGCTTCGGTCTGCCGGTCGACCTTGCCGCGTGCCCGCTCGACCGCCGCCTGGGCTAGGCCGACGCAGCCGGCGGGGTGTTTCAGGTCGAGCGCCTGGTGGACGAGGGCACGCATCGTCCATGCCGTGTGTCCGGTGGGGTCGCCCTCGCAGGCGAATTGGTAGGCGAGCAGGTAGAACTTCTGCGCGGCGCCTTCCCTGCCTGCGTCATGGCACTTCCAGCCGATCAGGGTGGTCAGTTCGGCAGCCGCGCCGAAGGCGCTGGCGCGGATCTCTTCGTTCGGGAAGGCGCCCGCGTGGAGCATGGGGGTGACGACGTCGTCGAGGTAGGTGGTGATGGCGGCTAGGCCGTGGCCGCCGCCGTGCCGCTCGTCGGCGGTGCGGAACATCTCGGTGAACTGTCGGACGGTTTCGAGTTCGCCGGCGCCGATCCGGCGTCCGTTGGCCACCGCACGCAAGACGGCGGCGGCGGCCTGGTGGTCGTAGGTGAGCGGGAGCGCGACGGCGGCGGTGGAGAACGCGAGCGCGAGGAAGTCACGGCGGCGGTGCACGATGAGCCTCCTGAGGTCGGCGGCGGCGGCCAGCGGGTCGGGGTGCATGGTTTCCTCGACCGGGTCGCAGCCTAGGGCGAGTTCCGCCACGGTCACCTTGCGTTGGAGCTTCCTTCCCAGGGCTTCGGCGAGATAGCCCGGCGCCCGCCCGGTCGGAGTGCCGCCGGCTACCCAGTAGTGGACCGCTGAGCGGGAGGTGCGCAGCAGCTCTCCCGATTCGGCCGCGACTGCGCGGGTCGCCTTGGCGAGGGCTTCGTACGTGTACCCGGATTCTTCGATGGCTGCGGCGAGCTGCTGGTTGCGTTGCCGTTTGTCAGTCAACTCGGCCTCCCTGAAACGATCTTGAACAGATTGAACGGGATGGGTGAGCCGCCACCGTACCGCTGCGGGCTGTTCGGGCGGTTCACTGGCGGCACCCAACCACACTCCCTCAGGAGGTTCATTCCTCATGGCTGACGTGTCCTCCGATCCGCAACTGCGACAGCTGGCCGGCGCCACGGTGCTGGTCACCGGCGGCGGTGGCCTGGTCGGCAGCCGCATCGTCGCGCAGCTCGCCGCCGCCGGGGCCAGCCCGCTCGTTCTCGACCGCTTCGACGCCTACCCTCACCCGGTGCGGGACCGGTTCGAGGTGGACCGGTATGCGGCCGAGGTCGTCCTCGGTGACGTCCGGGAGCGGGCCACCGTGAACTGGTTGGCCCGGCGGGCGGACTTCGTGGTCCACGCTGCGGCGTACGCGGACGTCGCGGCGTGCACACGGCGCCCCGACATCGCGTTCGCCTCCAACGTGCACGGCACGCAGGTCCTGCTGGACGCGGTGCTGGACTCCGCCGTGAAGCGGATGGTCTTCGTGTCCTCCGCGTCCGTGTACGGCGACGGCATCCCGGCGGCGGACGGCCCGTCCCGGTTCACCGAGGACCAGCCGCTCGACCCGATCTCCGTCTACGCCAACACCAAGGTCTGGGCGGAGCACCAGGTGCGGCTGCTGCTCGCTGGTACCGGCACGGAGCACGCGATCGTCCGGTACTTCTCCGTCTACGGCAACCCGCAGGTGCCCAAGCCGCACTCGCACTCGTGGATGGTGCCGTGGATGGCCATGTCCGCCCATACCGGGCAGCCCATCCGGCTCAACGGCGGCGGTCGGCAGGTGCGCGACATGGTGCACGTCGAGGACATCGCCCGCGCCACCATCCTCGCGCTCGTCAGCGACCAGATGGCCGGCCGGACGGTCAACGTGGGCACCGGCGTGCCCACCTCGGTCCGGGAGATCGCCGAGCTGATCGCCGACCACTACCCCGGCGCGGAGTTCATCACGACGCCGATGCCCGCAGGCGACCCGCGCGGCGGCTACGCCGACACCCGCCGCGCCGCCGACCTGCTCGGCTGGCAGCCCGGCATCCCTCTGGACGACGGCATCGACCGCTACGTGGCCTGGCTGAAAGCCACCCCCGAGGCCGTCCCGGACTGGTTCACCACCCCGACCTCGGCCGCACTGGCCGCCTGAACGAAGGGATCATCCTGATGCGCGTCGTACTGCTCGGCGGAGCCGGCTACCTGGGCACCGCCGCCTCCCACCACCTGACCGCCCTCGGCCACGACGTCACCGTGGTAGACGGGCTGATCTACCATCGCGGGGACGACCCCGCCGCTCTGCTGCCCCGCACCGCCCGCTTCGTGCACGGGGACCTGCGAGACGCCGACCTGCTGGCCCGGGTGAGCACGGACGCGGAGGCGATCGTGCACCTGGGCGGGATCGTCGGCGAGCCAGCCAGCCAACTGGACGAGCAGCTCGCGGTCGAACTCAATTACGCCTCCCCGATGATCGCCGCCGAAGCCGCGGCCGGGGCAGGCGTGGGGCACTACGTCTTCTTCTCCTCGTGCAGCGTCTACGGGCTGCACGAGGGCACCGTGAACGAGGACACCGCACCGAACCCGCTGGGCATCTACGCCCGCACGAAGGTGCTGGCCGAACGGCGGCTCCCCGAGGTGCTGGGCGGTACAGCGCTGACGAGCCTCCGCCTGGCCACTGTGCACGGCGCCTCGCCCCGCCAGCGGCTCGACTCGGTGGTCAACAAGATGGCGTCCCACGCGGCCTCCACCGGCCGCATCCCCCTCAACGGCGGCGCCCAGCGCCGACCGCTCGTGCACGTCGGGGACGTCGCCCGGGTCCTGGCCGGGGTGCTGGAGCAGCGGCTGACCGGCGCCTGGAACGTGGGCAGCGACGAAGAGAACCACACCATCGGCGACATCGCCGCCACGGTGGCCGACGTGGTGCCCGGCGCGGTGATCGACCGGGGCCCGGAGCGGGACGAGGCCGACGCCCGCGACTACCGGGTCTCCTTCGCCAGCCTCCAGCGCGCACTGCCCGGCACGTGCTCCACGCCCCTCAAGGACGGTGCGCGGGAAGTCGCCGACCTGGTGCTGACCGGTGCCATCACCAACCCCGGGCAGGCCCAGTACGACAACCACCGCGGGCTGATCGCCGCCGTCACCTCCGGAAGGGTCGGCCGCCTGGCCACCGCCGAGTGCCGGCGCTACGGCACCGAGTACACCAGCGCATGGAAGGCGTCATGACCGTCTCCGCCGCATCGGCCAAGTCGGCCACCACCGCACGGTTCCTGCCGTGGAACCGGCCCTCGATCGGCCCGCAGGAGGAAGCGGAGGTCCTGCACACGCTTCGCTCGGGCTGGCTGACCCACGGGCCGAAGGCGGCTCGCTTCGAGGAGGCCGTGCGGGAGGCGCTCGGCACGGAGGACGCGTTCGCGGTCTCCTCCTGTACCGCGGCCGTGCACTTGGCGCTGCTCGCCGCCGGGATCGGGCCCGGGGACGAGGTGATCACGCCGAGCCTGACGTTCTGCGCGGTGCCGAACGCCGTCGTCCAGTGCGGCGCCGCCCCGGTCTTCGCAGACGTCGACGCGGTGACCTTCAACCTCGACCCCGCGGCAGCCGAGGCGGCGATCACCTCCAGGACGAAGGCGATCGTCGTCATGCACTACGGTGGCCAGCCCTGCGACCTCGCCGCGTTCCGCAGACTGGCCGACGACCACAGGCTTCTGCTGATCGAGGACGCCGCCCACGCGCTGCACGCCTGGCGCGACGGCGCGCGGGCCGGCTCCGTCGGCGACCTGGCCGTCTTCTCCTTCTACGCCAACAAGGTCATCACCACGGGTGAAGGCGGCATGCTCGCCGGGCGCGGTGACCTCGTCGAGAAGGCGCGGCTGCTGGGACGGCACGGCATCGACTCCTCCGCGTGGCGGCGGCACGGCGAGCGGCGCACCGCCGACTACGAGGTCACCGTCCCGGGCCTGAAGTACACGATGCCGGACATCACGGCGGCGGTCGGCGTGCGGCAGTGGGAGAAGCTGGAGGACTTCACCGCCGCCCGGGCCCAGATCGCCGCCGCCTACGACCGGTCCCTGACCGGCCTTCCGGGGCTGCGCCTGCCGACCGTCCTCGATGGGGTCCGGCATGGTTGGTTCCTGTACCCGGTGCTGATCGGCCCGGCCTTCGGCCGCTCCCGGGACACCGTGGCCGAGGCACTACGCGAGGTGCACGGGATCGGTACCAGCGTGCACTTCGCGCCCGTGCACCGGCTCGCGGCGTACCGGCAGCTGGAGGCCCACCTACCCGTCACCGAACAGGTGGCCGCCCAGCAGCTGTCCCTGCCGTGCTACCCGGCGATGACCGCCACCGACGTGCAACGGGTCATCGACGCGATGCACGCCATATGGGTCTGACCAACCCCTGGGCGGGGCGGCCGTCAGAAGATCGGCGGCCGCCCCAGCTGGGCCATCCTTCGCACCGTGCTCCACCGCATCGGCCGACGCGGCGGGCACGAAACCCGGATGCCCTCGAAGAAGCCGCCCCACCACGCCTTCAGGCCCTCCATCGGCGGGCGGCGCAGCAGGGTGTAGCCGATCCAGGAGGCCAGGTAGACGGGCACGAGGAGCGCTGGCAGGTGGCGCTTGGCGAGCCAGACGCGGTTGCGGGCGGTCATGCGGTAGTAGGCGGCGTGGCGGGCCGGGTCGGTGCGGGGGTGCTGCAGCACCATGTCGGCGCGGTAGTCGATGCCCCAGCCGGCGTCCAGGGCCCGCCACGCGAAGTCGGTTTCCTCGTGGGCGTAGAAGAACGGGGCAGGGAACAGGCCGACCTGGTCGATCACGGACATGCGGATGGCGTGACCGCCGCCGAGGAACGTCGTGACGGGCCCGGACTGCATCGGGTCGGACGCGCCGAGGCGGGGGACGTGCCTGCGCTGGGTGAACCCGGTCTCGTCCGCGATCCGGAACGAGACGATGCCCAGCCGCCGGTCCTGCTCGAAAGCCTCCCGGATCAGGCGGAAGGTGTCGGTGCGCGGCAGCAGGCCATCGTCATCCAGCACGACCAGCACGTCCGTGCCGCCGAGCTCGCGCAGCCGCTCCACCCCGGCGTTGCGCCCGCCCGGGATTCCCAGGTTCTCCGGCAGCTCGACCGCGTCCACCCACTGCGGCAGCTCGGGCAGCTTGATGCCCTGCCCGAGAACCACCGTACGCACCCCGGTGTCGGCGCCGTCCTGGGCCTGCACCGACTCCAGCAACGCCGCCAGCTCGGCGGGCCGGTTGCCCATCGTCAGCACCACCACGCCCAGCGTGACGCCCATGCGAACCGACCTGACCCTTCGAGGACTCGATGAACTCTCCGACACCCACGGCCGACGACCACCGGTCGCTGCACGAGCTGGCGGCCGCGGGCCGCTTGCCCGACCACCAGGTGATGGACCAGCCGACGCTGGAGTGGATCGCCGGCCAGCGGCCGGGCGGTCCGGGTGTGCGGCCCAGACTGCCACACCCCGCGAAGGCCCTGGTACCCGATCGGGCCTGGTTCGCCCGCACGGAGACCGCCACCTCCATCCACGGCGTCCTGCACGGTGCCCGGGTCGCCGTCCTCGTCCAGTTGCTTGCCGTCGGCCACCACCTCAAGCCCGGCCGGGTGCTCGCGCTCGCTGCGGCGGCGGCCTGCCACGACTGCCGCCGCTTCAACGACCGCACTGACCCCGGCCACGGCCAGCGCGCCGCCGACTGGCTCACCGAGCACCTGGCTGACCTCCAGGTCGCGTTCGGCCACATGCCCAACGCCGAGGCGATCACCGCCGTCGCCCTCCACGACGTTCCCCCGCACGCCTTCACGCCCGAGCTGCAGGCCGCCTACCGGCGGCACCGGACCGCCGTCGACCTGCTCAAGGCCGCCGACGCCCTCGACCGCTACCGCCTCCCCGCCACCCGCTGGTGGCCCGCCCTGCACCTGCTGCGCCTCCAGGTCCCCGCCTGGGCGCCCGTCCTCGCCCACGACCTGGTGGTACTCACCGAGCAGGCTCGCCTCGACGGTGCCTCCGACGCTCATGCCGTCCGCCTGGCGCTCCGCGCCCTGTCCGCCGAATAGGTGACGCCCGTGCACGCTGACTGGGACCTCGCCCACACCAACCTCGACTCCCCCACCGGCGCTCACCTGCCCGCCGGCCTCACCACCGCCCCGGACCACTGGCGCCAGCGCCTCCAGCACGCCCCCAACGGGCACCTCCTACGGCCCGACGGCAACGCCATGCTCACCGCCCTCGCTTCCGGTCGCCCCCTGAGCCTGCTGCACCTGACCCGCTCGCTGGACGTCGTCCGCACCAGCGGCCACCTGCTCGCCTCCACCGGCTGCCTCGTCGGCGCGATCTACGGATCCCCGCTCACCCCGCTGCCCGGCGGCGCGCTGCGGCCGCACAACCTCGGTACCCACCTCCTCGACACCCGCCCCGACCTCGACAGCAGGCGCGACAGCATCCCCCTGGTCATCGAGATCACCCCCGACCGCCCGGTCGAGGCCGCGGGCCTGGACTACCTGCGCCTGGGCGCAGTGCACCTGCGGGCCTTCGACCGCCACCGCCACGCCTTGACACCCGCCGAGGACGAGAAGGTGGCTCGGTCGGTGGCCGACCGGGTGCGCGCCGCCGCCCCGCTGCTCAACCTGATGCTCGACCTCGCCTCCGGCCGCAGCCGCCCGGAAACCGGTCTCTTCCTCGACCGGCTGGCCGCCGCCGTGCCGGTGATGCCCTACCTCGGCTACCTCTACTTCGAGACCGTCGCCGAGTACCTGATGCTCCACTCCACCAGCACCGCGACGAAGACCTACGCGGGGCTGGGCGAGATGAACAACCACCTCTACAAGCAGCTCGCCCTCACCGCCGTCGCCGGCATGGGCACCCTGTTCGACCTCGGCCGGTTCCACCCTGGCCACCGTCGGCTGCTCCAGCTCGTCGACGCCATCGAGCCGGGGCTGTCCGAGGCCGCCGCCGGCTTCGTCCGTGACCGCCTCTCCCACCGCTTCACGGCCACCGCCCTCGCACCGACCGCCGACGCCTCCACGTTCTCCTTCACCGCGGCGACCACCGACGAACTGCGGACGTCGGCCACGCCGCTGCTCGGCCAGCTCCTGTTCCGCGAGGTCCGCCTCCTGGACCGGTACCCGCAGCTGTATCACCTGTTCGAGCAGGAGAAGGCGGCGGAGGCGTGGACGTACTGGAATCGCCGGAGCATCAGCGCGCCCTTCAACAGCTCCTGCGGTCCGAAGGGCGAGGTCGGCGTGAACCCCGCCGCCCCGCTGGCCCGGGTGACCGTCTGGACGGCCGAGCAGTGCTCCCGCGGTCTCCTCCACCCCACCGAACAGGTGGTGGTCGTGCCGGCCCCTCGGCTGGTGCCCTGGCTTGTTGCCCAGCTGCGCGACAGGACGGAGGAGGAGCGGTGGAACAACCGGTCGCCGGTTCAGGCGTGAGCGGCCCAACCCTGATCGTCCTGCGGGGCAACTCGGCGTCGGGGAAGACGAGTACAGCCTGGCGTCTGCGGTCCCTCGTCGGTGAGGGCCTGGCGATCATCTCGCAGGACACCGTGCGCATCAACGTTCTCGGGGAGCCCGACGTCCAAGGCGGGGCCAACATCGAGATGATCAGCGGCATGGCCCGCGTCGCCCTCCGCCGGGGCTTCCACGTCGCCCTCGAAGGCATCCTCGCGTCCGAGCGGTACGGCGAGATGCTTCGCGGGCTGCATCGGGACCATGGTGGCCGGAGCTGCTTCTTCTACTTCGACCTTCCGTGGCCTGAACTTCTTGTTCGGCA
Source organism: Kitasatospora sp. NPDC057542 (assembly GCF_042801945.1). NCBI lineage: Bacteria > Bacillati > Actinomycetota > Actinomycetes > Kitasatosporales > Streptomycetaceae > Kitasatospora > Kitasatospora sp. NPDC057542. The sequence continues at coordinate 1,060 of NZ_JBHVFE010000001.1, read as the reverse complement.
CGTCACCCGCCGGAAGTCGCAGGAGTTCGGGCCGGCCGAGATGCGAAGGTGGTTCATCGCCCACGGACGTCCTCCCCGGAGTCGGAGAGGTACTAATCGGTCCGGACAGCAGCTTGGACAGCTCTGCGCAGCTGATCCTGCAAGCGGCGGCGCTATCGCCCGCTCATCCGGCCGCGCCGCTCACCCCGGAGTCACCGGGGTGCTGATTACGGGTGGCGCTGTGCGCGACACCACCCGCGGCAAGAAGTGCCTCCACCCCGTCCGAGTAGCAGGGCATCAGCTCGCTGGCCTGCTCGATCGGCATCCATGCGTCTCCGTCTGGGGTGGCGATCTGAAGGCCGCCCGGTCGTGGGCTGGATGATGGGCAGCTGGCGGAGTCGAGGCGCCCGGCGGAGAGTGAGCGGCAGGCCGCTCTGACGGTGACGGCCTACGAGTTCTGGGCGCCGTTGTCCGGCAAGGAACGGGTGGTGGCCCGCAGCGAGTTCAAGCGGATCTCCGCCAGCGTCAAGGCCTCGGCGTAGCACCCGGAGATCAGACCTTCGCCTTGACCGGCGGCGGCACCTCGACGATACGGCCGAAGGCGGCGCCCATGCGCAGCGCGAAGATCGCGTTGCCGTGGACGTTGGCGAAGCCGCGGCAGATGGCGCCCTTCGTGCTGGGCGGGGCGAGGGCGGGCAGGGTCGAGTGGCAGACGATGTGCCCGTCGGCGGCGAGGGCCTCGGTGGCGAGCTGCCTCAGGCGGCCGGGGGCAAGGTGCATCAGGTTGCCTGGGTGGTAGATGCAGGTGTCGCACAGGCGGGCAAGGACCCGGACCTCCCCGGTGGCGGGGTCGGCGACGGCCGGCGCCGGGTCGTCGTCGGGCTCGGGCTGCGGTCGGTTGGAGTTCACGGTGTTCCCCTGCTCTGGGTTGGCGGGACTGTGTGGGCCGGGGTGGTCGTCGGGGCGGCGTCCGAGGGGCCAGTGGAACTTGCGCTTCGACTCCTTGATGGGGAGTTCGTTGATGGCGGCGTAGCGGTGGTGCATCAGGCCGTTGGCGTCGAACTCCCAGTTCTCGTTGCCG